>CADBNB010000278.1 GCA_902795895.1 uncultured Lachnospiraceae bacterium
AAAGTGGAATAAAAAGTGCGAAACAGCCTTGGATCAGATTAGAGAAAAGAAGTATATAGAAGCCTTAAAAGGATATAAAGGAGAAGTGTTTCTTGTGGGAATTAGTTATGAAAAAAGTTCTGAAAACAAGAAGCATGTGTGTAAGATAGAACGAGTTGAATTATAAGTTTTCTTTGTGCAGGTGACGAATGGTGAAATATAAGGCGTATGGCAAGTGCGACAGAATTGTTTAGCTTGACCGTATGCTTATTTTTCAGCTTGAGATTCGAAATATTTTTAATCTTAACATACCATATACATGAGAGAGAAGGAATTGGAAAAAATGAAAATTAGTTTATTTGACAAAAGTTTAAAACGTAAATTTTATGATGTGTTATCTGTAATCAGTTTGGTTATATCCTTTGTGTTGATATTTTTTGATATCCCGTCAAAGTATAAAGTAATATCTGGCGGAGTCTTCGTGGGATTGCTCATTGTGATATATATTAGTATGTGGATTGGTGCTAATCGGACGAAAAAACTTAACATCCGAATCAACAGCTCTAACATTGAAATCAGAGAAGGAGATTTATTTAAAGAAGATGGATTGAAAGTGATTGCTTTTGATGAATATCTGGATACTGAGTTGGGAAATAGAGGTGCGGTTACTGAACATTCGATTAATGGTCAATACTTAAAAAATGTGTGTGAAGATATTTCGGCATTGGATGCCAGAATGGACGAAAATGAACATCTTAACCGTCATATTTATGCAGTAAGACCGCGAGAAGAAGGAATGAAGGAGAAAAAGTTTTTACTTGGTACCATTCATCAGGAGGGGGACTATTTGCTCATGGCATTTGCAAGACTTGATAAGTACAATCGCTCATTCCTTAACATGAAAGATTATGCCCGATGCTTAATCCGTATGTGGAATGAATGCGATATTATTTATCAGGGGGAAGATATTGTTATTCCGCTATTAGGGGCGGGACTTACCAGATTTAAGAATAATGACAGAATTACGGAACAGGAGCTTTTAGAACTGCTTTTATGGACTTTTAGAACCTGTCATTTCCGAATTAATTCTCACGCGAAATTAAAAATTGTATTAACGAAAGATACCATAAAACGTATTAACTTGTGTGCAATTGAAGAACAATTTGCAGAATAAGATGATTTGGTAAAAAATGCACAAAATAAATGCGTTTTTTGATGAAAAATGACGGATGACATTGAATTATGACAAGTTATGAAATGTAAATCTCACAAAAACGAAAAAAGTAAAAAAATTAAACTTTTTGTGTACAAAATGAAAAACTTGTGTTATAATTTAAGTGGAAGGTAAGGGTGATAGTGATGACTCAGAAGGGAAGAACATCTAAGTTAGAACAGGACGACCGAGAGCTTCGTAAGAAGCTATATAATCTTTTGTGCGAGGGAATTAACAAAGATGGAGAAAGTATGTATAGTCCAAATGGGAGTGAAGTATTGTTGAGTGACAATGCTGCGTGTGAGCGCGTTGGCCTATATTACTAGTGAGCGGAACTATTAAAAGAAAAGAGGAACATGATAATTGCTTATGGGGAGGCGATTTTCATGTTCCTCTTTTCGCGTATTTATGCCCTTTCGAAATTCTTGTATAAAAAAATCCGAGAGAACATTATTTCTCTTGATTTAAAATAGGTCAAATGCTATGATAATAAAAGTGTTGAGAATACGGGAATGTTTTGTTACTGAATAGTGTAAGTCAAGGCATTTATTCTTTTGGATGTAAGAATAGATGTATTGGTAATTAGGTTTTCGTATTGTCATGGTAACAAAGTTAAGTTATTTGTTTTAGGACATTGCTTATAACATCAGTTTTGTCCGGTATTTTTATTTATAGAAAGGATGTATCAAATGAATACAAACGAGAAAGCATTACAAATGCATAAGGAATGGAATGGTAAGATTGAGACTGTTGCAAAATCAAAGGTAAACTCCAGAGAAGATTTGGCAATCGCATATACACCGGGTGTTGCTGAACCATGTAAGGAGATTGCAAAGGACAAGGAACTTGCGTATACATATACAATTAAGTCAAATACAGTTGCTGTTGTTTCTGATGGTAGTGCTGTTCTTGGTCTTGGAAATATTGGTGCACATGCAGCTATGCCTGTTATGGAAGGAAAGGCAGTATTGTTCAAGGAATTTGGTGGTGTAAATGCATTCCCAATTTGCTTAGATACACAGGATACAGAGGAGATTATTCGTACAGTTGCAGCTATTGCGCCTGCATTTGGTGGTATCAATCTTGAAGATATTTCAGCTCCAAGATGTTTTGAAATCGAGACACGTTTGAAAGAAATGCTTGATATTCCAGTATTCCACGATGATCAGCATGGTACAGCTATTGTTGTTTTGGCTGGTATCATCAATGGTTTAAAGGTTGTAGGAAAGAAGAAGGAAGATTGTAAAGTAGTTGTAAATGGTGCAGGTTCAGCCGGAGTTGCCATTACAAAGCTTCTTTTGACGTACGGATTTAAGCATGTGACAATGTGTGATATTTCAGGAATTCTTTCTAAGAAGTCAGAGAACCTTAACTGGATGCAGAAGGAAATGATGGAAGTAACAAACCTTGAAGGTGCTACAGGAACTCTTGCAGACGCACTTAAGGGCGCAGACATTTTTGTTGGTGTTTCTGCACCAAACATCGTAACTCCTGAGATGGTTTCTTCTATGAACAAAGATTCTATCCTTTTTGCTATGGCAAATCCTGTTCCAGAGATTATGCCGGATGTTGCTAAGGCAGCAGGTGCCAGAGTAGTAGGAACCGGACGTTCTGATTTCCCTAACCAGGTAAACAATGTAGTAGCTTTCCCTGGTATTTTCAAGGGTGCTTTGGAAGGTCGTGCATCTCAGATTACAGAAGAAATGAAACTTGCAGCAGCTTACGCAATTGCAGGTCTTGTAGATGATAAAGACTTAAATGATGAAAATATTTTACCACAGCCATTTGATCCACGCGTTGCTGAAGTTGTAAGTAATGCAGTGAAATCACACATCAAATAGTATGAAATATAAGAATATTGTATTTGATGTGGGGGACGTGTTGATTTCTTATCGGTGGCAGGAGATGCTTATGGATTATGGCTTGTCACAAGATGAGGCGACACGTGTAGGTACGATGCTTTTTGAAGATAAGGATCTTTTGTGGTCCAGATTTGATAAAGGTGAGTTTACGGAGGAACAGTTGATTGAGCGGTATTGCGAAAAATACCCAAAAGATAAGGACGCCATTTGTTTTTTTATTCATCACGGTGAGTATATGCATGTGCCAAGACCGAAGGTCTGGGAGCAGGTTCATCGCTTGAAAGAAAAAGGATATGGTATCTATATTCTGTCAAATTATTCCGAAGTGCTTTTTAAGAAGCATACAAGGTATGCAGACTTTTTGGATGACGTGGATGGCATGCTTGTTTCCTACATGGTGAAACTTGCAAAACCGGACGTGAAAATCTATGAGGAATTGTTCGAACGTTTTCGCATAAAACCGGAGGAATGTCTGTTTTTTGATGACCGGAAGGAAAATGTGGAGGCGGCGAAAAAACTTAGAATGGACTCGATTCAAGTGTTGTCCAAAGAACAATTGATCGAAGAACTTAAACGATTATAATATACAAAAATGCTCCGCGAGGATGCGCAGACCGCAAGGATGCGCAGACCGCGGAGATGGAGTTAATTGCTGCGCAATACCGCGGTCGCGCTAGAGTTTTGCATGCAAAACTCTTTATTCATAACAGTTCTCTAATATTTTTTGTACATCTTCACATTTCAGTTCTTTAAATCCCGGGATACTTCCATTTCCACAGATAGAAAATGCGATATCCTTCAAATCTTCCTTAGGAATGTCTAAGTCGCTCAAATTAGAAGCTAATCCGAATTCTTCAAAGAATAAGTTTTCAAAGTGAGTTGCCAATACTTCTCCAATATTGTCGATTAATTCTGACTCAAATACGTTGGTTGCCAATGCTTTGTAGATGTGTTTGTTTTCTTCGCTGTAGCAGTATCTTAACCAGCTTGGAATGATGATGGCAAGACCATGACCGTGGGCGATATTGTAACGAGCGGATAATTCGTGTTCAATGGCGTGACAGTTCCAGCCTTGTCTGATTGGACCGTCGATAAATCCGTTGATTGCCCAAGATGCCGCCCACATAAGGTTTGCGCGGGCTTCATAGTCCTTTGGATGTTCAATGGCTGTTTTTCCGTAAGTTGCCACTGTTTTGATGAGTGTTTCCATAAAGGCATTTAAAAGATACATGCCGTCCTGCGTGTTAAAATACACTTCCATTACATGGCTGATGATATCTGCAGCTCCGCAGGCAGTCTGATAAGAGC
>CADBNB010000279.1 GCA_902795895.1 uncultured Lachnospiraceae bacterium
GAAACCGTCAACTGTTACAGAAATGAATAATTTCTTGAATAAGTTCACAGAATATGGTATAATGCCAACAAATATGTGCAATTGCACGAGAGAAGAACTGTAGTAAGCGCCGTTTTGGCGTGGTTTAATAAATAGAAAAGGATGAAGCAAGATGAATCTTATGTATAACAGTACTCGTAACAAACAGGAAACAGCAACAGCATCACAGGCTATTTTAAAGGGCCTTGCAACAGATGGTGGATTATTTGTTCCACAGTCGATTCCAGCACTTGATAAGACAGTAGAAGAGTTATCAAAGATGAGCTACCAGGAGGTTGCTTATGAGGTAATGAAGTTATACATCACCGACTTTACAGAAGAGGAATTGAAAAACTGTATCAACCGTGCATATGACAGTAAGTTTGATACTACAGAAATCGCTCCTATGGTAAAGAAGGACGGAGCATACTACTTAGAGTTGTTCCACGGTTCAACAATTGCATTTAAAGATATGGCATTGTCTATTTTGCCACATTTATTAACAACATCTGCAAAGAAGAATGGTGTGAAAAACGAAATCGTTATTTTGACAGCTACATCTGGAGATACAGGAAAGGCTGCTTTGGCAGGTTTTGCTGATGTAGAAGGAACAAGCATCATCGTATTCTATCCAAAGAACGGTGTAAGTCCAATCCAGGAAAAACAGATGATTACTCAGAAGGGTGCAAATACAAAGGTTGTTGGAATTACAGGTAACTTTGACGACGCTCAGAGCGGTGTTAAAGCTATGTTCAACAACAAAGAATTAGCTGAGAGAATGGACAAAGCAGGATATCAGTTCTCATCTGCTAACTCAATCAACATTGGACGTTTGGTTCCACAGATTGTTTACTATGTATACGCATACTCAAGATTAGTGAAAAACGGTGAAATCAAAGCCGGAGATAAGATGAACGTAGTAGTTCCAACAGGTAACTTTGGAAATATCTTAGCTGCATATTATGCTAAGAACATGGGACTTCCTATCGAGAAACTTATCTGTGCATCAAATGACAACAAAGTATTATTTGATTTCTTCCAAACAGGAACATATGATAAGAACCGAGAGTTTATCTTAACAACATCTCCATCAATGGATATCTTGATTTCAAGTAACCTTGAGAGATTGATTTACAAGATTGCCGGAAATGATGCTGACAAGTGTGCAGATCTTATGAAAGCACTTTCTACAACAGGTGTATACAACATCACAGATGATATGAAGGCAAATCTTACAGATTTCGTTGGCGGATATACAGACGAAGCTAAGACAGCAGCTACTATCAAGGCTGTTTACGATAAAGAAGGATATATCATGGATACACATACAGCAGTTGCAGCAGGTGTATACAAAGATTACGTTGCTAAGACAGGAGATCAGACTCCTACAGTAATCGCTTCTACAGCAAGCCCGTACAAGTTTACAAGAAGTGTTATGAATGCAATTGACTCGAAGTATGATAGCATGGGAGACTTCGAGTTGGTAGATGAGCTTAGCAAACTTTCAGGAGTTAAAGTTCCAAACGCAATTGAAGAGATCCGTACAGCTCCAGTTCTTCATGACATTGTTTGTGAGTCAGAGAAGATGCAGGAAACTGTAGAAAAGATTTTAAAGTTATCATAAAAAAGTTGTGATTAGCTACGTTAGTAGCTGAGGTTAAAATAATTATATGTAGCGCCCTGTGCATCTGCACAGGGCGTTTTGCATATAGGAGACTTGAAAGAACATATAAGTACCAAGGAGGAGATTATGGGAAGACAGAAGGGTTCGTTAGGGCGATTATTTGTGCCTATTTTTTTAGAAACATTATTATATATGCTTTCGGGAATGATTGACACGGTTATGTTATCATCCGTTAGTGATAATACGGTAGCGGCAGTGGGAACTGCAAATACTTACATAGGTATCTTTATCATTATGTTTTCTGTGGTCTGTACAGGAGCTATGGCAGTTATGACGCAAAATATCGGTGCAAAGCGGGATGGAGTGGCGTATCAGGCAAGGCAGGCAGGACTTGTATTTAACACGGTGTTTGGCATTTTGTTAGGCGTATTTCTTGCGGTTTTTTCCGGACCGATTTTGAAAGTCATCAGCATTTCGCCGGCACTTTTTGAGGATGCCAACAGATATCTTCAGATTGTGGGTGGATTTTGTGTGTTTAATGCCATAATTCCTATGTTTGCAGGATATTTGAGAGCTTTTGGCTACACAAAACACTCATTGTATGCGTCCTTGGTGGGAAATGGTATCAATTTAGGATTAAATGCTATCTTTTTGTTTGTGTTACATTGGGGTGTTACAGGAGTTGCGGTTGCTACTGTAATTTCAAAATGTATCAATTTATTGATTGTAATGATAGAGTCTAAATTACTCATACATGCAAAAGAGGACAGCCATCGTATTTCCATGAAAATCGTTATCAAACAGATTGTAATGATTGGCCTTCCGTCAGCTATGGAAACTGCCATCTACAATGTTGCCATGACACTTGTAATCCGCGGGCTTAACCGTATGCCAAATTCGGAGTTTCATGTGGCAGCACGTTCCTACGCGGCGCAGATTACAAACTTTGCTTACTGTGCAGGGGCGGCTTTGGCGTCGGCAAATGCAATTCTGACCGGATGGAGGATTGGAAAAGGTGACTACGATGCCTGCGACAAAGGAACAAAGAAGGCTGCTCTTATAGGAATTGTAGTGGCAATCAGCATGGAAGGTGTGATTGCATTAAATGGTGCATATATTATGAAACTATTTCATTCCACACCGGAAATGACGAAAATGGTAGTTACCTTGCTTACCATTGACATTGTGCTGGAGGTCGGGCGTGTATCAAATCTTGTCTTTGGAAATGCACTGAAAACAAGCGGTGATACCATATTTCCTATGGTTATTGGAGCTATTTTTATGTTTCTTTGCGCCGCAGGTGGAACCTATTTCTTTGGTTTGCATCTGGGAATGTGCGTAGTAGGTGCTTACATTGGTCTGACTTTGGATGAGGTAATCCGAGCAATTGCTATGTTTATTCGTTGGCAGACAGGAAAATGGAGAAAATTATCGTTGGTGGAGAAAAGTCGTTAGCCGGCAAAACTAGCTGGTATAGAAAAATATTTCCAAAAATATACAAAAAAGATGTAAAAAAATGTAAAAATATAGTAATTGTTACGAAGTTGTGAATGTAGAGTTACGTTTGTATTGAGTTATTTGTAATAAAATGCTATAATCTACTCAGTATAATGATATTTTGGTTTAAAACGATTGTTTGTAGAAATTACAAAAGCAAGGAGAGTTGAAATGAATAGAATAGCGAAACAAGCGATTGCCGTTTTGTTGGCAATGAATGTAGTGATTACA
>CADBNB010000280.1 GCA_902795895.1 uncultured Lachnospiraceae bacterium
AAAAAAAAAAAATGGCAACTATGTTTGATAATTGTAAAACATTTGGAATGAATGCAGTTATAGTGCAGATTCGTCCTTTTAGTGACGCTATGTACAAATCCGATTATTTTCCTTGGTCAAAATATGCTTCAGGTACCATGGGAGTAGATCCCGGATATGATCCGATGGAGATTATGATTACTTTAGCACATAAACGAGGATTACAGTTCCATGCATGGTTAAATCCGTATCGAATTACTTTATCAAATACAAATGTAAATTCTTTGCCGGATAACCATCCTGCAAAAAAATGGAAAAATAATTCTGATGATGAAGTTAAGAGAAGAGTGTTGAGTTTTAATGGAAATCTTTATTATAATCCAAGCAACAGTGCGGTTCGTTCTTTGATTGCTAATGGTGTAAAGGAAATTTGTACTCGTTATGACGTAGATGGAATCCATTTTGATGATTATTTTTATCCAAACTTAGGAACAAGTTATGCAAGCAAATTTGATGCTGCAGAATATAACGCATACAAGAGCGATTGTGAAGAACAGGGAAAAACAGCAAAAAGTATTGTAAATTGGAGAAGAGCTAATGTAAACACTTTAGTAAAGAAAGTGTATGCCACTGTGAAGAAGGTAGATCCGAATATTGTTTTTGGTATCAGTCCTGCCGGTAATATTGATAATCTTATGAGCAAGAATGCTTATTATGTAAATGTATCTACATGGATGGCAAATGATAATTATGTGGATTATATTTGTCCACAGATTTACTGGAGCTTCCAAAACTCTACATGCCCATATGCTGCAACTGTAGACCGTTGGGCGTCACTTAAGAAGAACAATTCTGTCCGCTTATTTATCGGACTTGCTGTTTATCGTGGTGGAAGTAATGTTGAAAAGGAATGGAGTAATTCCTCTGATGTACTGAAACGTCAGATTTTGTACGGAAGAACAGTAAATGCTGTTAGTGGATTTGCATTTTACCGGTATGATTCGTTTTTCCAGTCAGCACCGAAAAAAGAAGTAAAAAATATGCTGCCTTTACTTAAGAATAATTAGAATACTGTATTTAATAGTTACTTACTTTATGTTTTGTGATGTTGTTGGTGATTTTTTACAAAGGGCAGTAAGTTACAATAGGACTTAAGTTGGATTGTAAAAAACTGTAAATATTGTATAATAAAATTACAAAACAAGATAAATATGAAGGAAACGAAAAGAAAAAAGAGCTACACGAGGCATGGTGTAGCTCTTTTTTCTTTTCGTGCATTTCTAATTGCTTGATACTGTTAAATTTTTTTTGTGGAAATTTTCATAAGTTGCTAGAAATTTTATATCATGGTATACTTAGGAGAATTCTGGTTATAGGTTGGATGCTGAATAGCACTGAATTTAGTGTCTTTTTGGGAATACTATAAAACAGCAGACTACATATTATCTGTGGCAGAGATATCCAAACTTCTTATCCAAGTGTTATTGGAAACTACAAGGCTCCTCCCACCGCCCAAGGGCAGTGGGTTTCTGCCTACGACATTCGAAAGGATTTTAGTTATGAAGAAACTATTAAGATATTTGAAAAATTATAAGAAAGAGAGTATATTAGGACCTCTTTTTAAGTTAGTGGAAGTAGTGTTTGAACTTACAGTTCCGCTTGTTATGGCAAGTTTAATTGATGATGGTATAGGAAAGAAAGATTATAGTCATATAGTAACTATGTTTGGAGTGTTGGTATTACTTGGAGTTTTGGGACTTACTTCAGCGGTTACTGCGCAGTTTTTTGCTGCAAAAGCAGCGGCAGGTTTTGCAAAAGATGTAAAACATGATTTATTTGCACATATTCAGACATTGTCATTTGCAGAAATTGATAAACTTGGTACCGATAGTCTCATTACCCGTATGACAAGTGATATGAATCAGGTGCAGACTGGTGTAAATATGGTATTGCGGTTGTTGTTGCGTTCACCTTTTGTGGTGTTTGGTTCTATGATCATGGCATTTACCATTGATGTAAAGGCCGCATTGATTTTTGTCGTTACCATACCGGTGTTGACTGCGGTTATATTTGGCATTATGCTCTGGTGTATTCCTAGATTTCGTCTGGTGCAGGAACATTTAGATGCCGTGTTATCAAAGACAAGAGAGAACCTTACCGGTGCAAGAGTGCTTCGTGCATTTTGCAAGGAGGAAAACGAAATCGAAGAGTTCAATGACATAAATGAGACTCTTACATCTTTACAAAAGCACGTGGGAAGGGTTTCTGTCCTTATGAATCCGGTGACCTATATTATTATCAACTGTGCCATTGCATACCTTATCTGGACCGGTGCCATTGAGGTTTCTAAGGGGATTCTTACCCAGGGAATGGTCATTGCTCTTTACAATTACATGTCACAGATTTTGGTGGAACTTATAAAACTTGCTAATTTAATCATTAACATGACTAAATGTATAGCCTGTGGAAATCGTATTCAGTCAGTGTTTGAAGTGAAGTCTTCCATGGTGGAAGGAAGCAGTGCTTCAAACGAAGTTGCTCATGAGTATATGGTTGAAATGAGAGATGTAAGTTTTAAATATAGTGAAACATCAGGGGAAGTGTTGGAACATATTTCTTTTACTGCAAAACCAGGGCAGGTCATCGGAATTATCGGTGGAACGGGTTCCGGTAAATCTTCTTTGGTTCATCTGATACCGAGATATTATGATGTCACAAATGGGCAGGTTTTGGTTGATGGTGTAGATGTAAAAGAATATGCCTATGAAACGCTTAGAAGCAAGGTTTCTGTTTGTTTGCAAAAGTCGGTGTTGTTTCGCGGAACCATACGGGAAAATATGCAGTGGGGAAGAAAAAATGCCACAGATGAGGAAATCCTAGAAGCTCTTACTATTGCACAGGCAAAAGATTTTGTGATGGAAAAGAAAGAAGGATTGGATTTTGTTGTTGCACAGGATGGCAAAAATCTTTCCGGCGGGCAAAAACAGCGTCTTACCATTGCCAGAGCATTATTGCAACAGTGCGAGGTGTTAATTCTTGATGATACCTCATCCGCACTTGATTATGCCACGGACGCAGCTCTTAGAAAAGCCCTTAGGGAGATGGAGAAGAGGATTACATTGTTTGTTGTGTCACAAAGAACTTCGTCTATCCAACATGCAGATTGTATTTTGGTATTGGACGATGGAAATCTTGTGGGAAAAGGTACTCACGAAGAGTTGTTAAAACAGTGTGAGATTTATCGGGAAATTCATGAATCCCAATACAAAAAGGAGGCGCAAAATGAAAGATAAAAAACAAACCGGTACATGGAAAAAAGTACTGAGTTATATCAGTCGTTATAAAGTGTTACTTTTTATTACTCTTTTGTTAGCCTTTACCAGCGTAGTTTTAACATTGTATATTCCGATTATTGTCGGAAATGCCATTGATCTAATTGTGGAAAATGAGAAAATATCTGACAAAATACTGCCTTTGCTATGGAAAACCATAATTCTTGCAGTGAGTGCTGCGGGATGTCAGTGGCTTATGAATATGATTAACAATAAGATTACTTATCAGGTGGTAAGAGATATTCGAAATGAGGCATTTGAACGCTTACAGCATGTGCCTTTGAGGTTTATTGACGGACATTCTTATGGAGAAATTGTGAGCCGTGTCATTTCTGATGTAGACCAGTTTGCAGATGGTTTGTTGATGGGATTTACCCAGTTTTTTACCGGTGTGGTGACGATTTTAATTACATTGGTATTTATGTTTCGCATTAATGTCTGGATGGGGGGAGTTGTGGTTGTTTTGACACCGCTTTCCCTGTTTGTTGCCAGATTTATTTCAAAGAAAACGTATCATTTGTTTGTAGAACAGTCAGAAACACGAAGTGAACAGACGTCACTGATTGAAGAAATGATTGGAAATCAGCAGGTAGTAAAAGCCTATCATCAGGAACAGGATGTGATTACTAAGTTTGATGAGGTGAATGACAGATTGCAGGGATGTTCGTTGAAGGCTACATTTTTCTCATCGCTCACAAATCCAAGCACCAGATTTTTAAACAGTCTGGTGTATGCAACAGTAGGTCTGTCGGGAGCATTTTTTGCCGTAAAGGGCAGTGTGTCTGTCGGCGAATTATCTTGTTTTCTTGCCTATGCCAACCAGTATACGAAGCCTTTTAATGAAATATCAGGAGTGATTACTGAATTGCAAAACGCTTTGGCATGTGCAGGGCGAGTGCTTGATTTGATTGCGGAACCGGTGGAAAAAGAAGAAACAGTGGATGTGCTTTCAGCGGTAAAGGGCGAAGTAGAAATGGAAAATGTATATTTTTCTTATACTGCGGATAAGAAGCTGGTGGAAGATTTTAATCTTAAGGTAAAACCGGGACAACGAATTGCTATCGTAGGTCCAACCGGTTGTGGAAAGACGACACTTATCAATCTGTTGATGCGTTTTTACGACACAAATTACGGAAAGATTATGTTGGATGGGATAAATACAAGAAAGGTAACCAGACACAGCCTTCGTAAAAATATCGGAATGGTGTTACAAGAAACCTGGCTGAAATCCGGAACGATTTATGAAAATATTTGTATTGGCAAACCGGATGCAACGAAGGAAGAAGTCATGGAGGCTGCAAAGGCATCCCATGCTCATGGATTTATTAAGCGTTTGCCAAAGGGGTATGATACGGTGATTGGTCAACATGGAGTATCTCTTTCACAGGGACAAAAACAGTTGTTAAGCATTGCCAGAGTCATGCTTTGTCTGCCGCCAATGTTAATTCTTGATGAAGCGACGTCTTCTATTGATACTCGTACAGAATGTAAGATACAGGAAGCATTTGCCAGAATGATGGAAGGAAGAACAAGTTTTATCGTTGCACATCGTTTGTCTACCATTCGGGAAGCGGATATGATTTTAGTAATGAAAGACGGAAATATTATCGAACAGGGGCGACACGAAGAATTATTGGAGCAAGACGGATTTTACGCAAATCTGTATAATAGTCAGTACAGCTAAAAAGAAAAAATGGCAATTTATGAATGCAGCTCGGCTAAAGAAAGAGAAAAAGAAAGCAAATACAACAGACTGCTTGCAGTCAGAGTTGAAATTGCTAAAAAGAAGCGAATCTTATTGAAGGTTCGCTTTTTGCATGTTAAAATAGATAATTGTGAGGTTGCATAAGTAATTTTGAAAAACGACATTTTTGGGAGACGATTATTTGACAATAGTTGAAAAGGATGTATTATTATTTACTTTTTGCAAATGTATTTCACGTTTAACTAGTGCAATAACAAAAAGAAAAGGAGAAAAAGTATGAGGCACAACAAGGGAAAAAAATTGTTTGCAATGATGATGGCAACAACGGTAGCGGCAACATCTATACCATTTTCATCAGATATTTCAGCTGCAATCAATGCAACTAAGAATTATGTGAAAAATGGTTCAAATCAGGTTATTAAGTTAGATGTCAATGCATCTTTAACAGTAAAACCAGATGAAAACACACCGTTTTCATGGGATAATGCGAATTTGTATTTTATGTTGACTGACCGTTTTAACAATGGTGATAAGACAAATGACCATTCCTATGGAAGAAGTGTGGGAGAGGTGGATGCTGATAATTACGAGACAAGAATAGGAACTTTCCATGGTGGAGATTTAAAGGGGATTACTCAGAAAATCAACGAAGGTTATTTTGATAAGTTAGGTACCAATGCTATCTGGATTACCGCACCTTATGAGCAGATTCATGGAGCATTGGCAAGTGAAGGATTTAAGCATTATTCGTATCATGGATATTATACTTTAGATTATACTGAAGTTGATAAAAACATGGGTTCTACTAAGGATTTGGAAACATTTATCGATACGGCACATGCTCACGGAATTCGTGTTGTATTTGATGTGGTTATGAACCATGCAGGATATGCAGATCCGGTAACAGTGAATGAATATTTTGGCGAGGATACGACAGCACTTTCTGAAAATTGGAAAGAAATATATTATGACACCGACGAGAAGGCATACAGATGGTACAATACTTACGATAGTGAAGCTGCCAAATATAATGCAGAAGGAATGTTAGTTTCTTCTTCTGATGAGTGGACACAGAACTGGTGGGGTACTGATTGGATTCGTTGTCTTTCAAATCGTTTTAAAGGATATGAAGGTGTAGAAGGAAGCGGAAAAACTGAGTGTTTATCTGGATTGCCTGACTTTAAGACTGAGTCAAAGAAAGAAGTTTCATTACCTGCTATTTTAAAGGCAAAATGGACAAAAGAAGGAACATACGATGCAAAATGTAAGTTGACACAAGATGCACTTGAGAGAACCGGTGAACAGGCAAATGTAAGCGGATACATTGTTTCATGGTTAAGTCAGTGGGTTGCAGAGTACGGAGTAGACGGTTTCCGCTGCGATACAGCAAAACATATTGAAACTGCAGAATGGGGTAATTTAAAGAATGCCTGCGCAGATGCTCTTAAGATTTGGAGAGAGAAAAATCCAAATAAACCGGGTGCTGAATGGTCAGATGATTTCTGGATGACAGGTGAAGATTATGGCCGTGGTGTTACTTACGGTGAATATTACAAATCTGGTGGATTTGACTCTATGATTAATTTCTCTTTCAAGGGAAAAGAAAGTAATAGTGGAAGTAAATTAGAGAGTACATATAAAGAGTATGCCAATAAGATTAATACAAGAGATGACTTTAATGTATTGTCATTTATCTCTTCTCATGATTCCGGTTTGGGAGCAAGAAACACAAATGCAGCCGTTGCGCTTATGTTATTGCCAGGTGGTGTGCAGACATACTACGGTGATGAAAGTGGAAGAACTTCAGGTAACATTGCGGGAGAACAGGGATATCGTACACAGATGAACTGGGATAGTATTGACGAAAAACTTTTATCTGTTTGGCAAAAGCTTGGTTCATTTAGAAGAAATCATATTGCGGTCGGAGCAGGTAAACATGCTAAAATTTGCGATTCTCCATATACATTTAGCAGAACTTATACAGGTAATGCAACAATCGGAGATATCAAAGATTCGTTCTACGAAGATAAAGTTGTGGTTTCCATTCCTGGAAAAGCCGGTACATACGATGTAAGTGTTGGAAGCGTATTCAAGGATGGTTTGACAGTTGTTGACGAATATAGCGGAAATACATATGTTGTTGCAGATGGTAAGGTTACAGCTAGCTGTGATGCAACTGGTGTTATTTTGTTGTCTAGTGGAAATACTTCTGAAGAAACAGCAAAAGTAACAGCAAAAGTGACAAAAGGAACTGTAAAGCAGGGAACATATTCAGATGATGAAATTAGCGTAAATATCAATGCTAAGGATATGTCTGATACTACATATAAAATCAATGAAAGAACAGAGGTTTCTTTTGATAAAACAGCAACAATTACTTTTGGTCAGGATACTGCATATGGCGAAACAACAGTTATTTTAGTAAGTGGTGTATCTACTTCAACAGGTGAGAAGATTACTAAGAAGTTGACATATAAACGAGCAGATGAACCAATTGTAAATGAAGCAAAGACAAAAGGACTTTATGTTCGTGTTAAGAAGTCTGATTTTGAGATGACACCTTACTTGTATGGTTGGACAGGAGCATCTTACACAGCTGGCTGGCCTGGTGATTTGATGGTTGATGAGGGTGATTATTATGTATACAGAAATGAAAATGTTGAAGGTGATGCATATGCAATCATTCATACTTATGTCAACGGAAATTCTACTTGGAGAAGTTGCCCGGACGGAGGTACTCCTGAGACTATTTCAGGTACAGTAGAATTGGAAAAGCATACAAACAACGGAAGCTTTAAGAAATTTATTGAAATTGATGACAGTATTAAGGTTGGTAGAGTAAATATCAACATGTATGGAACAGATAATCAGTTGATTAAGTCTTTCTATCGTGTGGGCGAAGTGGGAGAGAGTTATGATTTCCCAATTCCAAGTTTCATGTCAAATACAAACTATGATAATACAGATTATGAAACAAAGAGAATCACTGGTAAATTTACAGAAGATGCAGAACCTTATACATTTATTTATTATCCAACAGGTGAAATCGTAGTTACGGAAGAACCTACAAATACACCGTTACCAACGGAGACACCTGAACCAATCAATAATACACTTAAGGTAGTATACAGCAGATTAAATACTACACCTTGGGAGCAGGCTTACATTCATTACGGTGTTGACAATGCCTGGACATCGGTGCCTGGTATTCCAATGACACTAAATAATGATGGAAACTGGGAATACACAATCAATTTGGGTGAGTCGACGGAAGCACAGATTTGCTTTAATAATGGCGCAAATGAATGGGATAGCAGAAATGGTTCGAATTATTATATGTTTGCAGGCGCGTATCGTGTTGACGCGGCAACTGGTACTGTGACTGAAATTGATGTTACTGCAACGGCTACACCAACAGTTAAGCCAACAGTAGCACCAACAGCGACACCAACAGT
>CADBNB010000281.1 GCA_902795895.1 uncultured Lachnospiraceae bacterium
AAATTGTGACCGCTTGGAATTGGGAGACAGATTGAAGGGAAAGCATTTTAATTTGATTTTGGATGTTGCCGCATACACGGAGGAGCATGTAAAAACCATGCTTGCGTCTGGTGTGGTATTTGATGATTATATTTTCATTAGTTCCAGTGCGGTTTATCCGGAAACCAATCCGCAACCTTTTTCAGAAGAACAGACTTGTGGACACAATTCCATTTGGGGAGAATATGGACTAAATAAGTTAAAGGCAGAGCAGTATTTACAAAAGCATGCTCCAAATGCGTATATTCTTCGCCCACCGTATTTTTACGGCGAGTACGAAAACTTGCATCGGGAGGCGTTTCCTTTTGATTGTGCCATGGAAGATAAGCCTTTTTATGTTCCGAAGGATGGAGAAATGAAACTGCAGTTTTTTCATGTTGCAGACCTTTGCCGTTTTGTGGAAATCCTTGTGGAAAAGCAACCACAAAACCATATTTTCAATGTGGGAAATAAACAGGCGGTAACGATAAAGGAGTGGGTGACGCTTTGTTATAAAGCCGTTGTAAAGAAGCCGGAGTTCAGATTTGTAAATGCTGATGTTTCACAGCGTGAGTATTTTCCGTTTCACGATTATGAGTATGTGTTAGATGTGAGTAAGCAGGAAAAACTGATGCCAGAGACCATTTCTCTTGAGGAGGGATTGGCAAAGGAGTTTGCGTGGTACAAAGAAAATCCGGATAGCGTTTACTACCGAAAACCATATAGTGATGCGATTGCAAGGTTGTATCAGAATGGTGGATTTTAGAAAAAAGTCAAAAGGCAACCCCTTTACACATTACAGAATAAAGGGTTGCCATAATAATTTAAAGAAGATTGTAATCCCTATCTTATCTAAGAAGTATATGCATCTTTGATAAGTTTCGTAGCCTTTACCATGTTGATAAGGCTAGCTTTGGTTTCCGGTAATCCACGGGTTTTTAAGCCACAATCCGGATTGATCCAAAGTTTTTCTTTTGGAATTTTTTGAAGCATGGTTTTGATTACTGTCACAAGTTCTTCCACAGAAGGAACTCTCGGAGAGTGAATGTCATAAACGCCGGGACCAACTTCTGTTTCAAAATCATTTGCCCGTAGGGCATCTAATATGAGTAAATCAGAGCGGGATGCCTCAAAAGTGATTACATCTGCATCCATATCGTCAATGGAAGGAATAATATCGGTAAATTCGCTGTAACACATATGGGTGTGAATTTGAGTGGTTGGTTTTACACCACTGTGTGTCAGGCGAAATGCCGGAATGGCAAAATCTAAATACTGGCTGTGCCAGTCAGATTTTCGAAGTGGCAATTTTTCTCTAAGGGCAGCTTCATCAATCTGGATAATCTGGATGCCGTTTTTCTCTAAATCCAATACTTCATCACGGATTGCCAATGCAATTTGCGTAATGGATTCACGGATAGAAATATCTTCTCTAGGAAATGACCAGTTCAATATAGTCACAGGTCCTGTAAGCATTCCCTTCATGTGTTTTTTTGTCAACGATTGTGCGTAAACAGACCAATCTACTGTAATCGGTTTCTTGCGGGAAACATCGCCCCAGATGATTGGCGGCTTTACGCAACGGGTTCCGTAAGATTGTACCCAGGCTTTTTCTGTAAACAGGAAGCCATCTAAAGCTTCACCGAAATATTCTACCATATCATTTCGCTCGTATTCGCCGTGTACAAGTACATCAAGCCCGATTTCTTCCTGCCATGCCACGCAGGCTGCAATTCTTTCTTTGTTGAAAGCTTCGTATTCCTCTTTGCTGATGGCTTGTTTTCGATAAGCGGAACGATTAGCTTTGACCTCTTTTGTTTGTGGGAAGGAACCAATGGTTGTAGTCGGAAAATCAGGAATTTCTAATACTTTTTTCTGTAATGCCTGACGCTCCGTTCTCTTTGGTAATCTTGTAAAGTCAGTTTCGGAAATGTTAGCGAGTCGTTTTGTTACTTCGCTATTTTCACAGTCTCTTTTTTGGGTAAATAAACGTTGATTGTCAAGGTAAGCCGGATTTGTTTCATAGTTTTCCTGCGTTGCAAGTTGACTAAGTTCCTTTAACTCCAACAATTTTTCTTCTGCAAATGCAAAATGCGAGGTGTACTGTTTGGAAAGTTTCGTTTCATGTTTCAATGTGTAAGGCACATGAAGCAATGAGCAGGAAGTGGAAAGTACGGTTTTGATATGTTTCTGTTCAAGAATTTTCAAAATACGAAGGGTATTGGCATAGTCATTTTTCCAGATGTTTTTACCCTTTACAAGTCCGGCAAATAGTATTTTATCTGTTGGGAAGCCTTTTGTTTCAATCAACTGTAAGGTTTCTTTTCCTTCCAGAAAATCCAAACCGATACCGTCAAAATCTAGTGAAATCAATTCTTCGTAAACGTCTCTTACGTCTCCAAAGTAAGTCTGTAATAAGACGCGGCAGTTTGTTTTACAAGGTAAAATTTCTTCGTAAATATTTTTGAATAACGCAATATCCTCATTTGTCATGTCACAAACAAGCATTGGTTCGTCAAGTTGCAACCAGGAAATCTGTTCTTCCTCACAACGTTTGATGATTTCTTTGTATGCAGAGATTACTGCATCTGTGAAATCCTTTGCAGTTTTAGAACCTGTAAATCTACATAGTTTAAGCAGGGTGTAAGGACCTGCAATGACCGGTTTTGTTTCGATTCCAAGTGCCTTAGCTTCCGCATACTCTTCCCATGGTTTGTATCCTGACAGTTCGATGGTAGTGTCATCTTCTACTTCAGGAACGATATAGTGATAGTTGGTGTTGAACCACTTTTTCATGGCAAGGGCTTTTACGTCGCCAGAAGTACCCTGATAGCCTCGCGCCATTGAAAAATAGGTATCTAGTTCTGAAAGTTTTAAATCTTTATATCTTTTTGGAACAATGTTTAATAATTGGGCAGTATCTAATAATGTATCATAAAAAGAAAAATCGTTGCAGGAAATAAAGTCTATTCCCGCATTTTTCTGTGTCTGCCAATGTGTCTTTCTTAATTCTTTTGCAGTTTCCAATAATTCTGCCTGGTCAATTTCTTGTTTAAAATATCTTTCCTCAGCAAATTTTAGTTCTCGTAATGTACCGATTCTTGGAAAACCAATCACCGAAGTTTGCATAATAATCTACCTCCAAATATATAGATGTTCTCGAGAAAATCTTGTTCTGATTTGTTACAAGTGTCTGGTAGTTATTATAATAGGCAGTTAGCTATTTGAAAAATACATAAAAAGGCGGGTTGGATATAGTTTTAAACTATATCTAACCCGCCCGGAAACAGGATGGGAAAAGTGTGTCAGTTTCTAAGGTTTTTGTATTGAACTAACAATCTTCACTCAAATCGGAAACTGTGCATTTTAGAGATTCCAAGTAGGATTCTC
>CADBNB010000282.1 GCA_902795895.1 uncultured Lachnospiraceae bacterium
TATCAACCACCCTATAATGTAACGCCACTTTAGGTAATAATACCTGTTTTGGTCAAAGGTCGGAGGCATAAGCCGTTACTACGACTGGGCAGTTACAAGCCCATTACCTTTAGGTGATGGGTAGTTGACGTCTTCCCATACTTTCATAGTTTAGTTGCCCTCATGGATCTTGCGTACTAGATTCACATCTGCTTTAGCAGATATCTACCGATCCGAATTCACGTGCATTCAATGTCGTCAACTTATGTTAAGCCTCATAAAATTAAACAACGGTTTCATAAAAGCTCCCAAAAAATGAGTCAAAGAAATTGAATTGAATGTTCCCGTAGAAAACGTTCAATCAATTTCTTATACACAATGAAACCTTATAATAAAGTAAACCTACTTAAGTCTACGACATTAAAAATCATCGCATATTGGTGCTGTCATGATAGACTGAATATCATAAGACAAATCGACATTTGCTGAATAGCTGAGTAATTCGTCATATTTATCATGAATTCTTCCTGCTACCATCTTTGCATCATCATAAGTAGAATCCATCAGAATAACCACAAACTGACTGTTGCTGTAATTCGTAGCAACATCACCGCGACGGATTGACTCATGTACTGCATTTTTCAGATTGTCCATTGCAAATACAAGTTCCTGAATATCAGGGATATAATCCTCCTCTTTATTCAATGTAAACAATACGGTCTGCACATCCTGATTGGTACGACCGATACAACGGGCAATAAAACGGTAGATTTTCTTAAATCCATCATATTCCACCTGATATGCACCTTTTTTGTAACCCACTTCCTGAATAAAGGAACGAAGATGTTCCAAATCCACTTGTGTATTTTTTGATTTGATACGGTGAACTTCTGAATCACCTTCTTCACTAAAAAAACGGTACGCTCCCTTTTTATTTTCTTTTACATAATAAAGGGATCTATCTGCATTTTGATATAACTGAGTAAAACTTCTACCATCTAACGGTGCCACTGCAATACCGGTAGATACCGTAATGCTTTGTCCGGTTCCTGGCAGTTGAATACGTTTTTCCAAAGTCATAATAATCTGCTCAACTTTTTCAATAATCACTGAATGACAGGAAACATCCTTTAAGAATACGATAAACTCGTCTCCTCCCAGACGACATACCAAGTCATCCTGTCTTGTAAGTGCAGAAAGAGTATTGGCAAACTCCACTAAAATCTCGTCACCCACCACATGACCATATGTATCATTGATTTCTTTAAAATTATCCATATCAATCATTAAAAAAGCTCCGCAATTTCGACGCTCCAATAAATATTGATTGATTGATTGCTCTGTACACATACGATTTAGCAACTTCGTAAGCGGATCACGATTTGCCATATCTATCATATGAGCAATCTCTGCACTACGTTTTGCCGCAGTTGCTAACGCTGTCTTTTTCATTTGATGATACTCTAAAGCTCTGTGGACTCTTGACTGCACTTCCACCGCACTGCTGCTAAGATTAATCAAATCATGTGCCCCTATGTGCAAACACTTCTTCTCGTACTCTGTATCTTCTCCAGAACTGACAACAAACATTAATATCTGAGATAACTCGTCAGAACGCTTCACATATTCAATTATCTTGCAAGGATCAATCTTTGGTCTTGCATCTTCAATTAAAACCACTTTTGGAATATGATGATGTAAAAAATCATACATTTCCTCATAATTACTACAAAATGTACATCGATATCGTTCTGAAATCGCTTCCTTCATTTTTGTAATGGTACTAGAATCCTGTCCTATTATCAGAATTTTATCCATACAAATCGCCTCCATTGCTGCTTTCTATGCTCTCAAGTCATTCCATTGGTGCCATTTACTTTTAGAAAGCATTCCAAATAGCATAACCTTACTAATTTGTTCTCTCAGAGTTTTTTTACATTTTTTTCCAGAGAACATTATTATTATACCTTCCATTTTATTATATCTTTTACAATATTTACCGTCAACGAAAAAACCAGCCTTCATTTTTGTACATATTGCCAATTGCACATCACTTTTTGCTAAATCCAATTATTTTATTTTTTGTTTTTGCA
>CADBNB010000283.1 GCA_902795895.1 uncultured Lachnospiraceae bacterium
GGTTGCCCAGATACGTGATTTAAATCCTTCACAATGTACCGCAACAATTGGTACTCCAACTTCATCACGAACTTCATCTACAATACTGTCAATGTCTTCTCCAATGATACCGGTTGCACAAGAACTTGATACAAAAATCGCCTTTGGATGGTAACGATTGTTTACCTCCAGAATAATCTGGCGAAGTTTCTCTGTAGAACCAAAAATCGTATCATTTTCATTCATATCTGTTCCTACATAAACAGTATCACTTGTTACACCACGCTTCTTTGACATAACTTTTGACATATAGTATGCACTGGATGCTGCTACGGAACATCCTGCAGGTCCATGATGGATTACCGCCACATCACGAATACCTGAGAGCTGATTTAATGCACAACTTGACAAACAGCTACTTGACTGTGAGAAACAACGGGAACACCCTTTTAAAGTTCCGCACTCACTCTGCTCTGCCAAATCTTTCAGATTTCCAACGTATCCTGTAATGGAACCAATACGGTTTTCTCTTGTTCCTAAGTTGGAATTACTTAAGTTAATTGCCATTTTATTTACCTCCTAGCCCTGAAACTCTTCACGGAATAAATTCGTAGAAAGATAACGAAGTCCTGTATCCGGTAAAATTGCCACAATTGTTTTTCCTTTGTTTTCTGGTAATTTTGCCAATTCTGTTGCTGCATGAATGGCTGCTCCTGAAGATGTACCAATCAAAATACCATCTGTCTTTGCTACTTCGCGAGCTGCATGATATGCCTCAATTGTCTCAACTTCCACTTTCTTATCATAAATATTTAAGTCCATTGTCGATGGAACACGTTCTGCAGGCACACCTTCAAATGGATGTACACCGGTAATTTCTTCTGGTTCAGGATTTGTATCAGAAGGCAATGAATTTTCTCCCGGCTGAATTGCCACCACCTGTAATTCAGGCTTCTTGCTCTTTAAGAATTTTCCTGTTCCTGATACGGTTCCACCAGTACCAACATTTGCTACTAAGATATCTACTTCTCCGTCAGTATCTTCCCAGATTTCAGGTCCTGTGGTTGACTCATGAATGGCTGGGTTTGCCGGGTTTGCTGTCTGATCTACAAAGTAAATGTTTTCTTCTTTTGCTAACACTTCACGACGAAGTACATCAATGGCAGCCACAAAATCTCCGTTTGTTTCTTCCAAAACTCTTCCGATTACTGGCTCCTCTGATAATTTAATAGTTTCTCCGCCAAATGCCTGAATTACCTGGAAACGCTCCTGACTTACGTTGTCCTGTACGTAAACACGGAATTTATATCCCTTTGTAGCCGCAATGGCAGCCAGACCAATTCCTGTATTTCCACTTGTTGTTTCTACAACTGTATAACCTGGCTTTAATAATCCCTTTTTCTCTGCATCTTCAATCATTGCCAAGGCAATACGATCTTTTACACTCTGGTTTGGATTAAAATATTCAAGCTTAACTAATACCTTTGCTTCCAAATTGTGTTTCTTTTCATAATTTACTAACTCTAAAAGAGGTGTCTTTCCTACTAATTCTGTAATTGATTTCTTAACGTTTGCCATATGTATCATCCTTTCCTTAAATCTTGTAATCGTCTGCTAATTCCATCATTCCGTATTCCATTAAGATTTCTTCCAATCTTTCCTGTGTCATAGGTGTTGGAATTACAAAGTCTGTATTTTCAATGACTGCCTGAGCCAAATTACGATATTCCTGTGCCTGATTTGAATCCGGCTTATATTCGATTACTGTCTTTTTGTTAATCTCAGCATGCTGAACCACATTATCTCTAGGAACGAAATACAATAGCTTAGTTCCTAACTCTTTTGCAAATGCACGAAGCAAGTCTAACTCGCGGTCAACGTTTCTTGAGTTACAAATGATACCACCTAAGCGAACACCACCTGTTTTTGCATAACGGTTAATACCTTTTGAAATGTTGTTTGCTGCGTACAACGCCATCATTTCACCACTGGCTACGATATAGATTTCTTTTGCTTTTCCTTCACGGATTGGCATAGCAAAACCACCGCATACAACGTCACCTAATACGTCGTAGAATACGTAGTCCAAATCATCTGTGTAAGCGCCTAAGTTTTCCAACATGTTGATAGAAGTGATGATACCACGACCTGCACATCCTACACCAGGCTCTGGTCCGCCTGACTCTACACAACGTGTGCCGCCGTATCCTTCTTTCATGATACGATCTAATTCAATATCTTCTCCTTCTTCACGGATCGTATCAAGTACGGTCTTTTGTGCTAAACCACCTAATAACAAACGTGTTGAATCTGCTTTTGGATCACATCCAACAACCATTACTTTCTTTCCATGCTCTACTAAACCTGCTGTCAAATTCTGTGTTGTTGTAGATTTTCCAATTCCACCTTTTCCATAAATTGCTATCTGTCTTAACTCGCTCATATTCTCTAATTTCCTTTCTATCTATAGAATTTATTTCAACCGCCAGTGTTTTGCAAAAGCGGGTTTAAATCTTTAACTTAACAATTTTTTCAGTTCTTCATAATCCTGAACTTTTTGAATGGAGTCTTGTATCATTCCCGGAAGTTCATAAACTTCTAATCCATGTTGCTCTGCAACTGTTGCAGCGCCAGGTCCAATTCTGCTAACTAAAAGATAGTTACAATCTTCTAGGTTTTTCATGGCAGCATCCATTTCTCCATCATCATGGGAACCTTGCTGACAAACCGGAACCGCATCCCGAACTTCCACAAAATTGATTTGTTTATTCTCCACTTCATAAATATAAAACTTTTTGGCATGACCAAAATGTTGATTTACAACAATTCCGTCACTGGATGCAATTGCCAGGCGTGATTTTTCATCAGCCATGGGAAAATGTCTCCTTTACCCCAAGTTTTCTCTGATAAATCTGATCACCATATTCAGATTTACCCGGAACTCCCACTGCGTCTGCACGACAGTGTTGGCAATGTCTGAAAACATCAATATACTTGGATGCTTTCGTTCTCACTTCCTCAATCTGCGCACAAGTTGGTGCCTGACAATCCTTCAACTCATGCTGCGGGATCAATGGAATGATATTATAAATCTTTGCTCCTAGTTCACTTACTGTTTTTGCAATTTCCTCAATGTGGTCTCCGTTAATTTCAGGAACTAACACGGTATTTACTTTTACTGTAATACCGGCATCTGCCACTTTTTTGATGCCTTCCAATTGATTTTTTATCAAAATCTTTGCACCTTCCACGCCAGTAATCTTTTCTCCGTGATAAATGATAAACGCGTTTAGCTTTTCCTCAATTTCAGGATCCACTGCATTTACAGTAACCGTCAAAGAGTCAATTCCAACAGAGATTACATCCTCTGCTCGTTCCGATAATAGCAATCCGTTTGTACTCATACATTTGATTAAATCCGGAAATTCTTGTTTCACTATCTTGAATGTTTCCAGTGCATAATCTGTTGCTAATGTATCTCCCGGACCTGCAATACCTGCCACTCTGATATCCGGACAAAGTTCCAATGCCTTCTTTAATATGTCTTTACATTCTTCCGGCTGCAACACCTTAGAAGTAACTCCCGGACGTTGCTCCACATCATTGATTGTACGATCACAAAAACGACAAGCTATGTTACACCCCGGACTAACCGGCAAATGAATTCTGCCAGCGTTATTTTTATGTCCTCCAAAACAAGGATGGGACTCTTGTAACTGTTGATATCGATTGCCCATACAACACCTTCTTTCTTCTTGTTGTATTATTCAACAATTCAATCATTTTTTGAACTGTTATCTACTTTTGTGACACATTGTCACAAATGATACCGGTTGGATTCGAACCAACATCTTCAGCGTTGCAAGCCTATGCCATTCCAGCGGCCACGGCATCCTTATCTTTTATTTTTTCTTCTAGAAACAAAACCAGAGATTTTGTACATCTAACATGTGTTTATCTAGAAACATGTATGCAGTGCCAAATAAACTATGAAACAAAATGTACAAAACCTCTGGTCTTTCCAGTCAGTTTTGTTTCTATTGAAAGGTATTCTCTTTAATCATGATTCTTTAATCAAGACTCGCCCACGAGTCTTGCACGCTGGATTCACGTCTGCTTTAGCAGACATATACTTATGCGAATCCATGCGTACAGTTAAGTACTACAAACGTATCTTTTCTGTCGTATCTATCTGAATTACTTTTCCGTCTTGGACGATCAATGTAACACTTCCATAACGGATTTCATCAATAATTTTTTCAAGCAAAGGTAAATAATCCTTCTTTTTTGTATCCTTTTTGCACTCTGTTGCCACCTGATCATCTCCTAACTGTAATTAATCATTAAACAATGGTGTTGAAAGATATCTGTCTCCTGAGTCAGGTAACAATGCTACAATTGTCTTTCCCTTATTTTCAGGACGTTTTGCAAGTGTTTCTGCTGCTTTCAAAGCTGCGCCGGAAGAAATACCAACTAAAATTCCTTCTGATGTTGCAAATGCTCTTCCTTCTGCAAAGGCATCTTCATTTTCGATTGTGATAACTTCATCGTACACTTTTGTATTTAATACATCTGGTACAAATCCTGCACCAATACCCTGAATTTTGTGAGCTCCCGGTGTTCCTTTTGATAATACAGGACTTCCTGCAGGCTCAACTGCTACCACTTTTACATTTGGATTTTTCTCTTTTAAGTACTCTCCAACTCCTGTGATTGTTCCACCGGTTCCGATACCTGCTACAAAGATATCAACCTTTCCGTCTGTCTGCTCCCAGATTTCAGGACCTGTAGTTTCTTTATGTACTTTAGGATTTGCAGGATTGATAAACTGTCCAAGAATAATAGAACCTGCAATTTCTTTCTGCAATTCTTCTGCCTTAGCAATGGCACCTTTCATTCCTTTGGCACCTTCTGTTAATACTAACTCTGCACCATAAGCTTTCAATAGATTTCTTCTTTCTACACTCATGGTATCCGGCAATGTTAAAATTGCTTTATATCCTAATGCTGCTGCCACTGAAGCAAGACCAATACCTGTGTTACCACTTGTTGGCTCAATAATTGTTGCTCCCGGTGATAACTTTCCTGATTTCTCAGCTTCTCTGATCATTGCCAAAGCAATACGATCCTTTACGGAACCTGCTGGATTTAAATATTCCAACTTTGCTAAAACAGTAGCTTCTGTAATTTCTCTTTTCTTTGCATATCCATTTACCTGTAACAATGGTGTTTTACCAATCAATTCTAATGCACTTTGTTTAATTTCACTCATAAATAAATCCTCCTTTTTTATCCTTACACTCCAATGTCATGCAAAAACATTGATTATCCTATTCTTATATCTACTTGTTCCACCAGACAACAGTTCTTGGTAACCGTTTCATAAAAAATGAACTGTCACCTATATTTTTTACTTTTCATACTGTTTTTCTAGGGATTGATTAAATCATACCACCTTCATAGGAATTTGTAAAAGCTAAAAACCTTATCACTAGCGATAACTTTTTATTATATCAAGATGATGTCCATCCGTTTTGTACTTTTCCACACAGGCATCATGGGTTCCTACTATAATACTTGTACCTTGTAACGCCAGTTCCTTCAGTGCTTTTGCAACGACTTCCCCCGTCTCATTATCAAGCCCTGTGGTAGGTTCATCTGCCAGCAATAACTTTGGCTTTTGTAAGATTGCCCTAACCAGTGCTGCTCTTTTTTGTTCTCCACCAGATAATTCATGAGGATAATACTTTGCCAATTCTTTTATTCCAAACTGATCAAGCCATTCGTTGGCCTGCTCTTTCAACTGTTCCAAATCTTTCTTCTTCTGAAACCGATAGGGAAGTAAAATATTATCAAGCACCGTATCGTAAGGTAAAAACAAATTGCTCTGAGGCAGATAGCTGATTTCGTTTCCGTGTACATCTGCCCATTTTTTCTTATTCCACTGCTTTGTGTCCTCTCCCTGATACAAAACAGAACCGGAATTTGCAGTTAAATATCCTCCCAAAGTAGCAAGCAATGTACTTTTTCCACTTCCGGATTCACCGGTCAATACAAAAAATGCTCCTTTTTCCACCTCTATATCTAAATCTTTAAATACGGGATATTTTTTCCCTTTATACTGCACAGTAATAGACTTCGCTTCAACTACCATTAGTTTTCACCCTCCTTTCGCAAGGCTATATATGGCTCCTTTCCAAACACATACCAGGTTGGATATAAAGACGCAAGGCAACCTACCGCCATAACAATTCCTATGGTGTAAACCCACTGCAACAACATTTCTAAACCGCTTGGTCCCAAATATGGCATATGTAAAACCATTCCGATGTAATGTCCAAATGGATAAATAAACCAGACACCAAACAAACATCCTAAGCCACTACCAATCAGACATAAGAATAAATTTTCCGTCCACAACATGTTCCGAATGGAACCGTTTGTAACCCCAAAAATCCGAAGTAATGCCACTTCTTTCATTCTGGATTTTGCAAATATCATATGTAACAAGAAAAATAATGCAGTTAACAAGGCTCCTCCAATCCATATCATTCCATGAAGCAATGTATAAATACCATTTAATTCTTCACCCATAGATGACTGGATTTTTCTTGGATAAACCACATCAAATGGTTCTTCCAGTTGTTTATGACACTGCTCCAATACCTTGGAAGTATCGTATCCTGGTAAAACATTTATATAAACAGTTGAAAGCAATGCTTCTTTTTCCTGCTCATCAGTGAGAAATGCACCTTTTTTCTTTGCAGTCTTCAACACCTCTTTAAGTGCCGAAAATGGAAAATAAACCGATTTATCCAAACTGGTTCCTGTTTCTGCCATTTTTGCCACAACATCATAAGATTGTCCAAACAAACGCAACTTTCCGTTTTCCGGTTCAATAGCATATCCAATGACTACCTGATTTTCTTTTATCCCATCCTTAATCTGACTCTCAATCCATGGCTGCAATAAAAAATCAGTTTCCGGATGATAAAATACAATTTCTACTTCACTGGTACAGCAATCTGCCGACAAAGATTTTAAGAAAAACTGTGCCGTCACTTCCTGTACCCCTTCCATTTTTGAAATCACATCTTCTATATTTTGATGAAAATAAAAGGAGCCTCTGGCCCCTTCTAGTAAAAATCCCTCCGCTTGCTCTGCCTGTCCTTGTGGTACCAGCATCATATCTGCCCCAAGTCTTTGTTCCAGCTTTTTCATTCCCCTTGATAAACTGGCATCTACTAAAATCCCGCCAAATACCAGCCATGAAAACAATGCAATCGGTAATAGGAATAGTATGGTAGAGGTGTGATTTCGTTTGATTCGTTTCCAGACTTCTTTACCTTCGATCCACATGTTCCTCTTCCTTTCTTGTCAATAAACGTAAATAAATCAATGTAATTACTACTAAAATACTTCCTGCTACCTTTAATGCCGGTAATGTTCCCACATGACATGACATGGAATTTGAATGACACACACCTAATAAATACGTAGGATATACAATCACTAATGCGACTAAAGGCAGTAAAGAAAGACTTAGTCCAATTCTTATTTCACGCTTTTGTATCAAAAGCAGTAAAAGCCCGATGAACGCAATCGCCGCTCCAAGCCCGATTTCTGCCTGTTTTGTATAGTAACATGCCATTCTTACACCCCCGCTTTTACAAACGGGAAATAACACCGTAGGAGTCGATGCCACCAGCAAACCATTTAAAAGAATTAAACTACCAAAAATCCATCGGATATTTTGTTGTAACTTCATTTTTCTTCACCATCCTTTTGTTATATATGTTCTCTCAGAGTATTCCTTATAAAAGACTCCGAGAAAACATATTATAAATAATATTCCACTTCCGGAACATTTCCGCCTAAATCCAATACGTCAAGAATTCGTTTTCTGTATTCCTGGAAAGTATCCTGTCCTCTGGCTCTCGGTCTTGGCAGATCAATATCAATCACTTCTTTGACTTCTGAAGGTCTTGCTGCCATAACAACTACCTGATCTGACATATAAATCGCTTCATCTACATCATGGGTAACCATTACCATGGTCATATTGTGTTCCTTCCATATGTTTAAGATTTCATCCTGCAAATTCATACGGGTAAATGCATCCAAAGCTCCCAAAGGCTCATCCAGTAACAATACAGTAGGATGTCCCACTAAAGCTCTTGCTAGAGATGCACGCTGCTGCATACCACCGGATAACTGATGAGGATACGAATCTTCAAATCCTTCCAAACCTACCAGTTTTATGTACTCTTTTACGTCATCTTTTTTCTCTTTGTAAATATTTCTGGCTTTCAGTCCAAATGCAATATTTTTCTCCACTGTAAGCCACGAAAACAGATTGGAACCCTGAAAAGCAAATCCCCGGTCACTACCCGGCTTTTTAATCTCTTTACCATCCAGAAATACACTTCCTTTTGTAGATTTTTCCAATCCTCCGATAATTCGCAACAATGTAGATTTTCCACAACCGGAAGGTCCAATAAGACTCACAAATGAGCCCGGACGAATGTTTAAATTCACTCCGTTTAATGCCACCACATCTTCTTTGGAAGGTGTAGTACTTTGAAAGGTTTTGTATACATCTTTGATTAAAATTTCTCCTACCATTTAATCACTCCTTTCTGCCATACCAATACACGGTCGCGAACTCTAAAGAGTATTGTTAATGTCAATGAACATATAAGGGCAATCAATATCAAACCTGCATACACACCGTCATACATCATCACTGATTTCTGCCAGCAGATATACCAGCCAATTCCGCTGGAATTTCCATTCATTTCAACCGCCATCAATGTTGCAAAAGAAGATACGGTTCCATAAAAGACTCCTAAAAAGATACTTGGCATAGCTGCCGGAATGGCAATATGTAAAATCTGATATCTGGTAGATGCCCCAAGTGTTCTTGCCACTTCGAAATTTACATTGCTGATACTCTGGATACCACTACTAGTCATCAATGTAACTGGGAACCATACAGCAAATGCAATCAAAAATACATTTGCTCCGTAGGTACTTGGGAAAATGGACAATGCCAAAGGAATCCATGCAGTAGTCGGAATTGGTCCAACAATCTTAGTTACAGGATTGAGCCAATATCCTACTATTTTGTAATAGCCTAATGCAAGTCCTGTTAAGAAACCAACGATTGCCCCATACAAAAATCCTACAATCAGCAATCGAAATGAGGATAAAATATTTTCTACCAAAAATACTCTCTGTTCCACAAGCAATCCCACAATACGATCAAGAGACGGAAAATATAAAATAGGCAACCATAGAGTCTTTGTTGTAACAAAGTTTAGAAATGCCATAAAAACCAATGCGCCGGTAATTAATGGTGCCTTTTCATACACACGTTCTCTCACTTTGTTAAAAAAGAACCCAAGTAAAATTTCCACAAGCACAACCGCCCCAATAAGATAAATAAAATATAAATAATAAGGATGGTCCGTTGCTTTTTGCTTTCCGTTATCCGGTATCTGATAATAAACAAGCACCGATAGCAAAATTGCTAAAAACGGTAAGAAAAAGCGAAACAAAAATGATCCATACTTTTTCATATCAACACCTCCATTTTCCATAAATGTTCTCTCAGAGTCTTTTTATACAACAATTTCGAGAAAACATGTTAGTTTCGCCTTCGCCCCTATACATCTCTGATCCGGATTACTCCGATCAAGGATACATAGGGGCGAAAGAAACAAATTCATATATTTTTATAATTCCATATTTCTATTTTTCTTTTTCTTCGAATTCACCCTGATTATATACAATTGTGTCAGGTACACCGTCAAATGTCTTAAATGCCTTCTCTACGAATTCATCCGGATTGTCTGATTTTAATTCTCCGATACGAATTAACTCATTTGCTGCATTATGAATAGTTTCTGATGCAATAGAAACAGATGGTGCATAGTTGTATGACTGTAACAAAGAAGCATTTGTCTCTAAATCTCCTGAACACTGTTTATTGTCAATCTGAAGTTTTGCTGCTTCCTTCGGATTTGCCTGAACAAATGCACAAGCTTTCAAAATAGCTCTTGTGTAAGCTGCGGCAGCCTTTGGATTTTCTTCTGCCAGTTTATTTGTTACAAATGACATACAGCAGTACTCACCTGCAAATTTTGCATCTGTACTTAAATCAAGAATTTTCTCAAAACCATATTCAGACTCTGCATTGTAAGCAACCGGATCATGCAAAGCTACTACATCTACTGCACCATTTTCCAAAGCTAACGGTAAGTCTGTCAAAGCATATACAACCCACTCTACTTCTAAGTTTTCAGTAGTTACACCGATTCCTTCATCGTAGAACGCACGTTTTAATGCTACTACAGAAGAGTCACCTAAGGATGGAACACCAATCTTTTTCCCTTTACAATCTGCCAAAGACTTAATACCTGAATCTTTCTTTGTATACACTTTTGTACATCCTGTATGCATACCTGCTGTAAAAGAAATTTCCAATCCGTTGTCAATCTGTGGAATCATAGCTCCTGCAAGCTGTGTTCCTGCATCAATCTTTCCGGATGCAACTAATTCACTGATTTGGGAAGTATCGATTTCTTCTGCTCTCCATGGAATACCTGCTGCCTTAAATTCTTCCTCAAAATAACCATTGTCAATGGCGATATGTAATGGTGCTAAACACAAAGAACCATTACTTGTACCAATTACTACTTCTTTTCCTGTATTTGCTTCATTCTTGGTGTCTGCATTGTTTGCTGCCTGTTTTCCACAAGAAACTGCACTAACTGCTAAAACACCAATTGCCAGACATGCCA
>CADBNB010000284.1 GCA_902795895.1 uncultured Lachnospiraceae bacterium
ATCCAAGGAAAATATAGCCGAAATTATGGTATAAAGGAGATTCCGAGAGAACATATACTTAATAAAGGGGGAACTAAATATGACACAAAAAACAAAGGGGATTACATTTCGAAAATCATTCTTACTGATGGGATTGGTTCCGGTGTTGATTGCAACCATCTTTCTTGGAACATTCACATCACTGGAAATGAAGAAAAACACGGAAGATACTATGGAGCAACGACTTAAAGTTGCCGCCAAGCAATTAAATGAATATTTTGCATATGATGTTATCAATAATGGGGATGTTGATTACGAGGAATACTCGGATCACGTATATATTAATTCATTACAGAATATATCCAAAGTCAATGGTAAAACTGAAAGCATTGAACTGACTTTATTCAAGGGTGACACTCGTCTCATTACTTCTTTGAAAAAAGATGACGGTTCATACAATGAAGGTTCACAGGCAAATGCTGATATTTACAAACAGGTTTCTTCCGGAAAAGATTACACTGGAAAAAATGTAGATATCGGTGGAAAAAAATATATGGTGTATTACATGCCTATTTACGACAGCCAGAACCAATTCTGGGGTATGGCATTTGCCGGAGAATTACAGAGTAAGGTATCTGAAAAAGTAGCTCGTATTGTTGAATTAATTATTATAATTACTGTTCTAACAGCCCTATTTTTTGCAATTATCATATTCTTTGTTGGAAAAGCTTTATCAAAAAATATCTCAGGTCTGATTGGAAATATTCATCGTGTGGCAGGTGGAAATTTGGATTGCGAATTTAACCAGAACGGTTTCATCAAAGAATTTAACCAGTTAACGTCTACCATATCTAATTTGCAGGATAGATTGTTAGATATCATCGGTAGATCAAAAACCATCTCAGACAAATTGAAATCAGATGCGTCAAGTGTTTCAGATCTTTCTGAAAACAGTTTAAACAGTGCAAACCAGATTTCTAAAGTTATGGGTGAGTTGGCAGAAAGTGCTTCTTCCATTGCTAGCACTTCCCAGAACACAAATGACAAGATGACGGAAATGGGACATGCCATCGACAATATTTACGACAGTGCTGAAAAATTGGTTACATTGTCTAATTCCATCAAGACAGCCAACGAAGAAGCTACCAATTACATCAATAAAGTATCAAATTCTTCTGAACAGAGCGTTACAGCCGTAACAAACATCTCTAATCAGATTCAGGATACCAATACTGCAGTTGACCAGATTAAGAATGCAGTTGAGATGATCAGTTCCATTGCAAGCCAGACCAACTTACTTGCATTAAATGCTTCCATCGAAGCTGCCCGTGCAGGTGAAGCCGGAAAAGGTTTTGCGGTTGTAGCTGATGAGATTAAAGTTTTATCAGAGCAGACAAATGAATCAACAGCAGAAATTAACCGTATCGTGGAAGAAATCGTACAAAAATCAGAAACCAGCGTTTCTCTTTCTGCTGATGTTGCTGAAATCATTAAAGATGAGCAGGAATACATCAAAGATACACAGGATAAATTTAACGTATTAAATAAAGAGATTACAACTTCGATTTCCGAAATTGCAGATATTTCAGAAAAGGTTAACGATTTGAACCGTGTGAAAGAAGTTATTATTTCTTCTACTCAGGAACTTAACACCATCGCTGAACAGAATGCAGTTTCTAATGAAGAAGTATTGGCTTCCATTGAAGAGATTACATCTGCAATGGATCGAATTGCAGAAAGCAGTAAAGTTACGGATGCATCTTCTGATGAACTTACAGAAGCAATGGCATACTTTAAATAATCTTATGAAGTCAAAAATCCCAGTGCAGTCGATGCACTGGGATTTTTTTAATTATTCTGTTACCATGCTTTTATTTCACACTGGCACTTAATTTTCCATCTACACTATCCAAAACGATGGTATCACCCATAGATACCTGTTCAGACAATATCATTCTGGCAACTAAAGTTTCCACATGTTTTTGTAAATATCTCTTAAGTGGTCTTGCACCATACACCGGATCATATGCCTCGTCAATCACAAGGGATTTTCCGCTGTCTGTAAGCTCAATCTTAAGTTCTTTGTCAACCAGTCTGTTGTTTACTTCAGCGATTAACAAATCCACAATGCCCCCGATATTTTCCTTCGTCAATGGCTTGAATAATATAGTTTCATCCAGTCGGTTCAAAAACTCCGGACGGAAATGCGCCTGCAATTCCTGAGTTACCATATTTTCTGCTTCCTTGGTGATATTTCCATTTTCATCGATTCCATCCAGCAAATATGGAGAGCCGATGTTGGAAGTAAGAATAATAATGGTATTTTTAAAATCTACGGTACGGCCTTGAGAGTCGGTAATACGTCCATCATCCAACACCTGCAACAAGATATTAAATACATCCGGATGAGCCTTCTCTATCTCGTCAAACAAAATGACAGAATATGGTTTTCTACGCACCGCTTCCGTCAACTGTCCGCCTTCCTCATATCCCACATATCCAGGTGCTGCACCAATCAAACGCGATACGGAATATTTCTCCATGTATTCACTCATGTCAATTCGAACCATAGCATCTTCATTGTCAAACAAACTCTGGGCAAGACTCTTTGCAAGCTCTGTCTTACCTACACCGGTAGGTCCAAGGAATAAGAAAGAACCGATTGGTTTTGTAGGATCTTTGATGCCTGCTTTTGAACGAAGAATTGCTTCTGAAACAAGCTCTACACCGTCATCCTGACCAACCACTCTCTTGTGAAGCTCTTCTGCAAGATGCAAGGTCTTTGAACGCTCACTTTCCGTTAATTTTGCAATTGGAATACCTGTCCATCTGGAAATAATTCTGGCGATTTCCTCCTCGCTGACACTGTCGTGTACCAATTGCTGTTCTTTATTTTTCACACGCTCTTCCTCAGCTTCCAACTGTTGTTGCAACTGTGGAATCCTTCCGTATTTCAACTCTGACATTTTGGCAGTATCGTAATTTCTCTCGGCAATTTTATATTCATTGTTGGCTGCTTCCAACTGTTCTTTGATTTTCTGCACTTTTTCCACTGCCGATTTTTCATTATCCCATTTCGCTTTTCTGCCGGCAAACTCTTCCCGAAGTTCTGCCAGTTCCTTCTGCAAATTGTCCAGACGCTCCATGCTAAGTCGGTCTGTTTCCTTTTTCAAGGCATCTTCTTCAATCTCTAATTGCATGATACGTCTTCGAAGATCATCAAGCTCTGTAGGCATAGAATCAAGTTCTGTCTTAATCAAAGCACATGCCTCGTCCACTAAGTCAATTGCCTTATCCGGAAGGAAACGATCAGAAATGTAACGGTTTGACAAGGTCGCCGCAGATACCAATGCTCCATCTGTAATTTTTACACCGTGGAACACTTCGTAACGGTCTTTTAATCCACGCAATATAGAAATGGTGTCCTCTACTGTAGGTTCTGAAACCATTACCGGCTGGAAACGACGCTCCAAAGCCGCATCCTTTTCCACGTACATACGGTACTCATTAAGGGTAGTAGCACCGATACAATGAAGCTCTCCTCTTGCAAGCATTGGTTTTAACATATTTCCTGCATCCATGCTGCCTTCCGTTTTACCTGCTCCTACGATGGTATGAAGTTCATCGATAAATAAAATAATCTCTCCGTCGCTATTTTTCACTTCTTCCAGAACCGCTTTTAAACGTTCCTCAAATTCGCCACGGTACTTGGCTCCTGCTACCAAAGCTCCCATATCCAGTGCAAAAATACGCTTATCCTTCAATCCGTCCGGCACATCACCCTGAACAATACGCTGTGCCAAACCTTCCACTGCTGCCGTTTTACCGACACCCGGCTCACCGATTAACACCGGATTGTTTTTTGACTTTCTGGATAAAATACGGATAACATTTCGAATTTCCGAATCACGGCCAATGACAGGATCTAATTTCTGCTGCCTTGCTCTCTCTACCAAATCATAACCGTATTTCTCCAACGTATCATAAGTAGCCTCCGGATTATCCGATGTTACTTTCTGATTTCCTCTTACGCTTGCCAAAGCCTCAAGAAAACGGTTTCTGTCAATACCAAAGGACTGGAACAATCCTTTCATCTCTTTGCTGGCATTTTTCAACATACTAAGGAATAAATGCTCTACCGAAACATACTCATCCCCCATCCGCTTTGACTCATCTTCAGCGTATATGAGCACTTTGTTCAAATCATTTCCTACAAAAACCTGACCACCGGACACTTTCGGACGTTTTTTCAAAAGCCCGATCACCTGAGCGCGAAATACTTCCGGCTGAATCTCCATCTTCTCAATGAGCTTTTCTATCAGACTGTCATCAATATCCATCAAACTTAACAGTAAATGCTCCTGTGCCAACTCCTGATGTCCATAATCATATGCTAATTTCTCGCAATTTTGCACTGCTTCCATTGATTTTTGGGTAAACTTATTAATATTCATAACACTACCTCCATTCATTTTCATTGAAAGTGTTATCAGATAACTTTCATTATATTTGTTCTATCTCAAATATAACACCTATAATTTAATTTTGCAAGAGATTTTTTCTAAAACGTTCAGCCGAGCAGAAAATATAATACATTGCGTGCGTGGCTGCTTGCAGACTAAGCATAAAACAAAAATAGACACTTATCAGATCCTAATCCGTGCCTATTTTCATCTTTCTAAACTATTGTCTTAATAATATCCTTATAACTAACCAAAGTTACATTTCCCATTTCTTTTGCTTTTTCCAAACATCCCTTTGTAAAACCTGTTTTTGAAAACAAATAATAATACACGTCAGTATAGTGAAACAGTTTACTTCGCTCAATAATTTTTTCAAGAACATCAAGGTCTACATTCTCATTCCTCCATTTACACTCTGCAAATAGTGCCGTTTTATTATCCTGCTCACCCATAATATCAATTTCAGCCTGACATTTATTTACGGAATCATTTCCCCACCAACGACCTAGCGAAACAAATTCAACCGGTGAATTTCCTGTAAGCAACTGTTTCCACAAATATTGTGTGCATATATCCTCAAACACTCTTCCCATATAATCGCTGAGTTGTTCTTCAATCTTTTTATATACTAAATCCGTTGCACCTCTGATAATCAATGAACTATTATTCAAAACAAAACGATACCAGAAAAGAAACATATTATCTTCAATCCCATAAACGGATTTCTTCGATTCCTTCTCTCCGTAAGGAGTTTCCCTTTTCACAATTCCAAGATTTATGAGATTTTTCAAATATCTTGCGCACACATTTGTGTCTTCTCCTACTTTCGTTGATATCTCGGACATACGGGAATATCCTGTTGCAATCGCAGTAATAATCGCAGTATATATGGCTGGCTCCCTAACTTCCTGCTTTAACAAATTCATAGGCTCCTCATAGAGAACTGATACCGGATTCAAAAAAGTATTCTTTATATTATCCTCGACACTAAGATTATCCTTTATTTGTAAAAGATACTGAGGTGTTCCCCCTGCAATTCCGTAAATCAATGCCTTATCTTCATCTGCCATTTTGCTCAGGTATCTGCAACTTTCCTCAAAATCAAAAGGTAAAATTTTCATTTGAGCCGTTCTTCTTCCATAAAGCGGAGCCTTATATGCAAGTACATGGTCCTCCATATATGACATGGATGAACCACACAGTATTAGCATCAATTTGGATGAAGCCTTATATTTGTCAATCAACAACTGCAAGGTTGATGCAAGACTTTTTGTAGCTCTTGCTGCGTATGGATATTCATCTATTGTCAAAACCACACGTTCTTTTTCCGCAATTTTAAATACATATTCAAATGCCGCCTGATATGAAGCAAAGAAATTGTCCGTCAAAATACCATTGCTATATTCCATAATACTCTTACTTAAGTTTTCTAAATTCTGCTTTTCGTTGCTTTCAACTCCCATAAAATAAATAGCGTCTTTTCCATCAATGAATTGATTAATAAGAGCAGTTTTTCCAACACGTCGACGTCCGTATATTACAACAAATTCAAATTTATCTGATGTATACAAATTATTTAATGCTTTTAATTCTTTATCTCTTCCTACGAACATAACAATCCCCCATTTTTAAAGAGTCTACTAACACTTCTATATATCCAATATACTCCCATACACAAATTTAGTCAACCATAGTTGACTAAATTATGGTTGACTAAATTATGGTTGACTAAATCAAGACTCACTCGCGAATCCAATGTCGTCCTTGTGCAACTTGAAGCTTCTCTAAATTCAAACTCACGAATGATAATTATTCTTCGCCATAGGATATGCTTCGTTAAACGCAGCGGTATTAAACTCTTCTGCCCTGTCATGATCCCAAAATCCCAAATTACCTTTCAGATAATAATCATATTTCATTCTTTCTTTTCCAAAGCCGCCAACCGGGTCATCCCAGGTTGCGTCTATGTTGTACCACTTGTCTTTAATTTTCACAATGTTCCATGCGTGAAGTCCGCCTTTTGCACTTCCGGTAATCACTCTGCAAGGAACACCTGCCTCCGTCATCATTTTATAAATCAAAGTTGCATACCCCTGACAAGCTGAACTTCGATTATAAAGAGCTGCATAAGGTGAATTTCTGTTTGTAGATGTATCATATTCTACATGCTCCACCACATAATCATGTATTTTCCGTATTTTTTGCGGAGCAGTCATATTTTTCTTTATTATTTTTTTAAGAATCCTTCCAACTTCTTCATCAACCAACTCTGTCTCATGCTTGGATTCTAAGTATTCCATCTGGTAAACAATTTTATATTTCTTTCCCCAGCCACTCATCAAAATGTTAGAAACTTTATGAACATATCTCATGTAATCAAAATCAGAAGAAGTATCTTTTTTATCCATTTCGTATATTTTTTTAACGGCTCCCGTGACAAATTCCTGCATTTCTTCATTGTCCCCGTAATAATACAGTATAATTTCACTATCCCGTCGCAACATACCCGCATACAAATCTTCCAAAAACTGTTCCTTTTCCGCCTCCGTCATAGGCCCCTTAACCAAAGATGTTATAATGCCATATTTAGCATCTGCACAAATAACCGCCACAATCAATGTGACAATCATAAGTATTCCTATCAATTTTCGCACCTAATTTCCCTCACCTTCATATTCTGTGTCAATGCGTACATTTACTTCTATTGTCTCTATATTTTTGTTCTATGTCAATGGATTTTTTTTGATCGTTTTTTATGTAATAAGTCATTTGCATCGCAATTTCCTATTACATAAAAAACGACTGCCACATTAACTCTCGCTAATGTGGCAGCCTCTAAAATCACAAGCTTCGTAGGGAAAGCTTTTTCGGTAGTTGGAATGTCTGATACAGACTATTCTTCTCCACCTTCGTCATCTTCTTCTGTGAGAGCAATTTCATACTTCTCAAGAATGATCTTCTGAATCTTATCTCTCGTCTCAGAATTGATTGGATGGGCAATATCTCTGTATTCGCCATCCCCAGCTTTTCTACTTGGCATCGCAATGAAATATCCCTTATCGCCCTCAATAATCTTGATGTCATGAACAACAAATTCATTGTCAATTGTAATTGATACAACTGCCTTCATCTTACCTTCTTTACTAACTTTTCTTACTCTTACGTCTGTAATTTGCATAATGTAAGCCCCCTTTTGATAGTCTGCTGGTATGCGCCACTCATTGACCAATTTTATTTAGTCGGAAAAATTCCAACCAAACATAAAACAAATCGTAACACTGCAACGCAGCTGTCAACTTTGTTGTCTACAATACATACCGTTCGTTTTTCTCAACAACAATTCTAATGTTGTCTTCAGCACCTATATATGACATATTCGAGCGTATCGTGTCCCTACTTTCCACGATACAATTCTCGATATAAGTGTTGTCCCCTATATACGCATCATTTAAAATGATGGAGTTCTTGATGGTTACGTTATTTCCTACGTAAACCTCCTTGAACAAAACGGAATTCTCCACTGTACCATTGATAATACATCCACTGGAAACCAGACTGTTCTTTACGTTACATCCTACGTTGTATTTTGCAGGTGGAAGGTCATCTACCTTTGAATACACATCCGGATACTGTCTAAAGAAGAAATCTCTGATATCATGGTTTAAGAAATCCATGTTTGTCTTATAGTATGACTCAACAGTGGAAATATTACTCCAATAACCCTCAACATTATACGAATAAATTCGCTTCCAATTTTTATATCGGATTAAAATGTCTTTTACAAAATCATGTTGCTCTTCTTCCATTGCTTTTTCAATCAACTCAATGAGCAATCTTCTACGGATTACATAAATACCGGCAGAAACGGTGTTGTGTTCTGTCACAACTGGCTTCTCCTCAAACTCAATAATTCTTCCATCCTCATCTGTACGGATGACACCAAATCTGGTAGCATCCTCCCCCTTTGGAAGAACTTTCGTAGCTACGGTAATATCCGCTTTCTTGGCTACATGATGCTCTAACATCTTATTGTAATCCATCTTATAAACGCCATCTCCTGATGCAATGATTACATATGGCTCATGGCTGCTTTTCAAAAATGATAAATTCTGTGCAATGGCATCTGCAGTACCACGATACCAATTGCCATTTTCTGCAGTGATGGTTGGTGTAAATACAAACAATCCACCCTGTTTACGTCCAAAATCCCACCATTTTGCTGAATTCAAATGTTCATTCAGGGATCTTGCATTGTACTGTGGCAATACAGCCACTTTCTGAACGTGAGAGTTTGACATGTTGCTAAGTGCAAAATCAATGCTTCGGTAACCACCGGCAATTGGCATCGCTGCAACGGCTCTCTTGTTTGATAATTCTGCTAGTTTGTTGCTATTTCCTCCAGCTAATACGATTCCAACTGCTCTCATTTTCTGTCACCATCCTTAATAATAACTTGTCCACTCTCCAGTAATCCGTTTGGATAATCTCCAGGCTCTGTCACACCGGAAACTGCTGTATTTTTACCTATCTTGATACCACCAGGAATTACACTGTTTTCCCCGATGGTAGCCAATCCAAAGGCGTAAACATCCTTTTTAAGTACATTTGGTGCTTCTTCCCCAACACCAATGTGACAGTCATTTCCAACAACAACATTTTCAGCAATGACTGCTTTATCAACAATGGTTCGGTCTCCAATCGAAGTCGAACTCATAATGATCGAATCTCTGATTACTACTCCCGGTCCGATATACACACCGGAACCAATAACGGAATTATGTACCTCTCCGTAAATCTCGCAGGCGTCTCCAATAATCGCCTTATCAATGACTGCTTCCCCTGAAATAAACTGTGGTGGAATGCGGTCCGCTTTCGTATAGATACGCCAGAACTCCTCATAAAGGTTAAACTCAGGAATCAAATCAATCAACTCCATATTTGCTTCCCAATAAGCAGCTAACGTTCCAACGTCTTTCCAATATCCATTAAACTCGTAAGCAAATAAGCGGTCACCTTTTCCAAGACAATATGGCAATACATGCATACCAAAGTCAAGTCCCGGCTGATCCTGCAATGTAATGAGCGCATCACGAAGAACCGGCCAAGAGAAAATGTAAATCCCCATAGATGCTAAATTGCTTCTAGGATGCTCCGGCTTCTCCTCAAACTCTGAAATACGCTTCTTCTCATCTGTAATCGCCACACCAAAACGACTTGCCTCTTCAATCGGCACCGGCATAGTAGCTACGGTAATATCCGCTTTATTCTCCTTGTGGAACTGAAGCATAACTTCATAATCCATCTTGTAAATGTGGTCTCCACCTAAAATCAATACATATTCCGGATTAAACTGTTCCATATAAGCTAAGTTCTGGTAAATAGCATTTGCAGTACCTGTGTACCACTCACTATTTTGGCTCTTCTCATATGGTGGCAAAATAGAAACACCACCGATATTTCTATCCAAATCCCAAGGAATACCTATTCCAATATGTGTGTTCAGCTTCAATGGCTGATACTGTGTTAATACACCTACCGTGTCCACGCCCGAGTTAATACAGTTACTCAGCGGGAAATCAATGATACGATACTTTCCTCCAAATGAAACTGCCGGCTTTGCAACGTTTGATGTCAAAACTCCCAAACGTGAACCCTGTCCTCCTGCCAACAGCATGGCTATCATTTCTTTCTTTATCACGTCTTTCACCTCTCATGTCATACTTTAGAACAGCCATTATACAATTCCAATCGCAACTCCCCAATAAAACGGACATGATTGCTAATCCCCTAGGTTTATAAGCCTTCTTTTTAATCACGAAAAATACCCCTATCGGATTATATAGAATCCTCCCTTATAACAGCATATACTATATTTCTATTATAACATTGATGGTAATAGATGTAAACGAAACTTTTTCGTTTTTGCAATCTTTTTATCCTTTCACACATTTTGTGTATTATTCATTGCAAATCAACAATATTTCTGTTGTATCGA
>CADBNB010000285.1 GCA_902795895.1 uncultured Lachnospiraceae bacterium
GCATCAGGAATTAAAAAACAGTTGGAGGCATGGGGCTATGAGGTGATTTTGGTATCCGATTTCCATGAGGTGACAAAAGAGTTTATAGCCTGCGCTCCACATTTGGTGCTTTTGGATGTTATGCTGCCATTTTACAACGGTTACCATTGGTGTTCGGAAATTAGAAAAATATCAGATGTTCCGATTATATTCCTATCGTCGGCATCGGACAATATGAACATTGTTATGGCGATGAATGGGGGCGGGGATGATTTTATTCCAAAGCCTGTGGATACCAATGTATTAGTGGCAAAGCTACAGGCAACCCTTCGTCGTGCCTACAATATGTCGGGACAGGTGCCGGTGCTGGAACACAGAGGTGCCATCCTTAACTTAAATGACACATCCCTTACTTATGAGGGACAGAAGGTGGAACTTACGAAAAATGAATTCCGTATTTTGCAGACTTTGATGGAAAATAAGCGAAAAGTGGTGAGCCGGGATACGTTGATGACGAAACTATGGCAGATGGATTGCTATGTGGAGGAAAATACATTGACGGTAAATGTGGGACGTTTGCGTAAGAAACTGGATGCCGCCGGTTTGAAAGATTTTATTGTGACAAAAGTAGGAAGCGGCTATATTGTGGAGTAGTTATCAGTTGGGAGTGAATGTGGTGCTACTGTGGAAATACATCAAACAAATGTGGACAACTATTTTATTTTATGTGTTCAATTGTGGAATTTTAGGAATTGTCTGCTGGCTTTATCAGGAAAGTTTTGAAATGCTATTTTATACAGAAATCTGGGTGGCTGTCATTGGGATGCTCTGTATTGGCATTTCTTTTTTGCGTTACTCAAAGGAACACAGACTGCGGGAAATGGCAAAGAAGAATCTGTTACTTTTGGCAGATGGGGTGCCAGAGGGCAGAACCTGTGGAGAGCAGGAAATGAAAGAATTGTTGGAACAGTTGTGGCTGGAATATCAATCCTACCGTTCAGATCAGGCGCAGGGAGCAAAAGAACGACAGGAATATTACACCACCTGGGTGCATCAGATTAAAACTCCTATTGCCGCCATGAAGCTACAATTGCAGGAGGAAGATACGGATGCCAATCGTCAGCTGTCAGACCAGTTGTTTCGTATTGAACAGTATGTGGATATGGCTCTTAGCTTTGCAAGACTTGGGGATGAAGTGTCAGATTTTGTGTTTGAGGAAATATCTATGGATGAGCTACTTCGCGAAATCATTCGAAAATACGCATCCCAGTTTATACGAAAACGTCTCCGTCTTCAGTATGAAGGCACTGAATTAACCATACTTACGGATAAAAAATGGATGTCACTTATGTTGGAACAGTTTATTTCCAATGCAGTAAAATACACAAAAGAAGGTGCCGTTTCTATTGAGGTTTTGGAAAATGGTGTGCTTACCATACGAGATACTGGTATCGGCATTGCAAAGGAAGACATTCCTCGAATCTTTGAAAAAGGCTTTACGGGATACAATGGACGAAGCGGTGAAAAGTCCACAGGAATTGGGCTTTATTTGGCAAAAGAGACTGCAAAAAAACTAAATTGTAAGCTGGAAGTGGAATCAGAAATCGGAAAAGGAACCAGTATAATCGTGTATCTGCCGATGGAAGAATGGAAGATGGACTAAATTGTTTTCGTGTGAGAAGAATGTCACATAAAAGGTCGAATTGTCATCTGATGCGATGGTGACTATTCGACCTTTTATGTAAAATACCAATGTAAGGTGCTAATGAAAGAACTACAACACCAAGAAAGGTAGGATATAAAATGGAAATTTTAAAAGTGGAAAACATTGAAAAAACATATACAACCCGTTTTGGCGGACAGTCGGTAAAAGCTTTGCAGGGCGCAAGTTTTACCGTAGAGGAAGGCGAGTATGTGGCAATTATGGGTGAGTCAGGAAGTGGAAAAACCACACTTCTTAACATTTTAGCTGCCCTTGATAAGCCAACTTCAGGAAAAGTCATCTTAGACGGACAGGAACTTACTTCCATCAAAGAAAGAAAACTGGCAGCATACAGACGTGAAAATCTTGGATTTGTATTTCAGGATTTTAATCTGTTAGACACCTTTTCTTTGGAGGATAATATTTATCTTCCCCTTGTATTGGCAGGCGAGAACCATAAAACTTTAAAGGCAAAAGCAGAGCCATTGGCAAAAAAACTTGGCATTTATGAGCAGTTAAAAAAGTATCCCTATGAAGTGTCAGGGGGACAGAAACAAAGAGCGGCAGTTTGCAGAGCTTTGATTACAAGTCCGAAACTGGTACTTGCAGATGAGCCTACAGGAGCTCTTGACTCAAAATCTTCCGCAGATTTGCTGAATTTATTTGGAGAAATCAATGAAGCAGGACAGACCATCGTTATGGTAACTCATTCCGCAAGAGCAGCAGCCCATGCCAGTAGAGTATTGTTTTTAAGAGACGGCGTGGTGTTCCATCAGATTTACAGAGCAGGGCAGTCTGAAGAAGAAATGTATGAGAAGATTTCCAATGCATTGAATTCGGTAATAAAGGAGGCTTAATCATGGGTAGATTATTCTTTTACCGCAATATGGCAAAGACAAATCTGAAAAATCATGCACAGCTTTACATTCCGTATGTGGTTGTGGGAATGATGATGAGTGCCATGTTTTATATTTTGTATTTTCTTGCAAATGACGAAACTACAAGCAAATTAAAGGGTGGCGGTTCCCTGCCGATTATTCTTACTATGGGAACGGCAGTGGTTGGAATTTTGTCTGTTATTTTACTTCTATACACAAACAGTTTTTTGATGAAACGAAGAAAAAAAGAGTTTGGTCTTTACAATGTTCTCGGATTGGAGAAACGACACATTGTGCGGATCATGTTTTTTGAATTGTTTTACAGCGCAGGTGCTGCAATTATTCTTGGAATGGGAATGGGCATCCTTATGTACAAAGGTTTATGCTTACTTTTAGTACGTCTTATGAAAGGTGGAGTTGCTTACGGATTTTTTGTTTCCGTGCCTTGCCTTGTAGTAACAGTTGTTGTATTTGTGGCTATTTATGCGTTTAGTTACATTGTGAATTGCATTTCCATTGCCAGAATGAAAACGATTGAACTTCTTCACAGCAGTCAGACTGGCGAGCGTGAACCAAAGATAAAATGGGTATTGGTATTGTTAGGATGCATTGCCCTTGGAATTGGATATTACATTGCCATTACGACGAAAGCTCCGTTGAAGGCTTTAGGATTGTTCTTTGTGGCAGCATTGCTTGTTATGTTAGGAACTTATTTCTTATTTGTGGCAGGAAGTATCGCTATTTTAAAGGGATTTAAGAAAAATAAAAGCTATTATTATCATCCAAAGCACATGACGGCTGTGTCAGGACTTCTTTACCGTATGAAGCAGAATGCGGTGGGACTTGCATCCATCTGTATTTTGTCTACGGCAGTATTAGTAGTAATTTCTACCACATTAAGTCTGTATGCAGGAGTAGAAGAATATGTGGAACATGCCAGTCCGTATGATGTTTCCATGTCCTATGTGCCACATTCTGTCTCAAAGGATATTGTGAAATTAAGAAGCATTGAGAAATCTTTAGCAGATGACATGGAAAAGGAATGTGAGAAAAATGGATTAACTGTGACGGAAACACAATTTACCTGCTTTTTTCATGGATGTTACGGATTTGCTGATAATGAACTGTTAAGTGGCAATAATGCTTATACAGGGAATATCGACGACTTTTCATCCATGGAAAAACTGATTATGGTCTGTGCAATCAGTGCTGAGCAGTATAAAGAGTTAACAGGGGAGAATATTTCTCTTGGTAAAAATGAAGTGGCTATGTACACTTTAAAGGATAATCGTGTACAATTAAAAGAGGAGTTTAAAATCGATGGAATGGATTTCAAATGTGTGAAAACATTGGAGGAATTTCCGATGGAAGATCCGGAGTATGGACTGTTTAACTGCTTCTATATAGTAATGGACAGTGATGATACTATGAATGAGGTCTGTGAAACATTTGAGGAGCATGGAATTATAATGGCATCCTTTGATTATACATTTGGAATGAATGTTACATCAGATAAAGAAGATAAAAATGCACGATTAAAGAAGGCTACTGAGATAGCACTGAAAGCTGCCTCAAAAGACTGCGAAGAGGGATTTTCTACACGGGTGGATTTAAAGTTTGAGACGGAAGATATGTGTTATGGTTTCTACGGAGGTTTATTTTTTCTTGGAATTACTCTGGGCGTGGTATTTATGATCGGTTTAATGCTTATTATTTACTACAAGCAGATTTCCGAAGGATACGAAGATCGAGAGCGTTTTCAGATTATGTTGAAGGTGGGAATGAGCAAAAAAGAAGTTTCTCAGTCCATCAAGAGTCAGATTTTACAGGTATTTTTCCTGCCTCTTGTGGTGGCAATTGTGCATCTTTCGGTAGCATTTCCGATGTTAGCACGTATTCTTAAGGTTCTCAGTCTTGCCGGAACTGTGACTTATGTGCAGTGTACGCTTATTTGCGTGGCAGGATTTGCGGTGATTTATGGAGTTGTATATGCAATTACAGCGAGAGTGTATTATAAAATCGTGACAGTGTAAGTGAGATATAGATTAAGCGAATGGCATATGTTATACGGTGGTATTACTAGTTTGGCAATGAGCAATAACTAAGTTATACCGCGTCATATTATAATGGTTCAGTTGTCAAGACAAAAATCTAAAACTTTTATAATGAACTGATATCCATGGTTAGA
>CADBNB010000286.1 GCA_902795895.1 uncultured Lachnospiraceae bacterium
AAATAACTCTAAAATCTCGTCGATAACTTCCGAAGGTCTTGCTTCCGGACGGTCAATTTTATTAAGACAAACGATAACAGGAAGTTCAAGTTCAAGAGCCTTTTTAAGAACGAATTTTGTCTGAGGCATTGGTCCTTCAAATGCGTCAACAACAAGAACAACACCGTTTACCATCTTAAGTACACGCTCAACTTCTCCACCGAAATCTGCATGTCCCGGTGTATCGATAATGTTAATCTTAACACCGTTGTACTCAACTGCTGTGTTCTTAGAAAGAATTGTGATTCCACGTTCACGCTCTAAGTCGTTAGAGTCCATGACACGTTCCTGAACATCCTGATTGGCACGAAATACACCGCTTTGTTTCAATAATTCATCTACCAAAGTAGTTTTACCATGGTCAACGTGGGCGATGATTGCAATATTTCTGATATCGTCTCTCTTCATAAGATAACCTCTTTCTATATTTGTTTTAGGAAATTAGTTTCCTAGTATTTTCCAAAAATGTATAGTTCAACCTTTTCATTTTATCACATATGATGAAATTTACAAGAGATAATAATTATTTTCGTGAACATGACGAAAAAAGGGAGTTTTGACACGTTTCTATGCATAGATTCACGAATGAAAAAATTTTTTGTTCTAAATCTTAATTTGCCCTCATATATTAACTAATGACAAAAGGTAGTCAGATGCATCGCCCTACCAGTTAAAAACACGAAATAGAGAGGAGTCGTTTAAGTAATGACAGATAAAGTATTTGATAACAACCAGGTAAGTGTGGCAGGACAGGTGGTAAGTGAGTTTGAATTCAGCCATGAAGTGTTTGGAGAGGGTTTTTATTATCTTTACATTAAAGTAGAGAGATTAAGTGAATCCTATGATATTATTCCGTTGATGATTTCGGAACGATTGTTGGATGTGGAGCAGGATTATCGTGGAAAGGTGATTGAAGTATTGGGACAATTCCGTTCCTACAATCGCCACGAAGCAAACCATAACCGTTTGGTATTATCTGTATTTGCAAGGGAAGTTAACATAAGTCAGGCGGAAAATGCGGACATCAAACCGAACCATATTTATTTAGCAGGATATATTTGCAAAAACCCTGTATATCGTAAAACACCATTAGGTAGAGAAATCGCTGATTTGCTTGTGGCAGTCAATCGCCCATATGGAAAATCCGATTATATTCCATGCATTTGCTGGGGAAGAAATGCAAGATATGCAGAGAAATTTCAGGTAGGGGAACATATCCAGCTCTGGGGAAGAATTCAAAGCAGAGAATACCAGAAAAAAATATCAGAAACCGAGTCAGAACGCCGCATTGCTTATGAAGTATCTGTCAGTAAATTAGAATGTATGGATGACGACAATGAAATGGAAAGTACGACGATCCACACTCAGGCATAATTTGAAAAAATGTAGTTGTGATTAAAAATCTTCACAAATTTTGAACAAAATTTGACAGTGATAGGTTACTATGCTATAATCTTACAGACTTTGAGTGTTAAAATGTGCTAAAATGTATTCTTAAGATGTTTCGTGTGTAGCAGCCCGCATTTTTGTAAAATGCAATGATGAAAGCGTACACGGTGAGAATGCTAGATCATAGATGTGGAGGCAGAGCAGTGGAAACAGACATGACAGGTAGTAAGATTGTTCAGGTATATTACGGTGATGGACAAGGAAAGACGACAGCAGCAGTGGGACAGAGTATTCGTGCCGCAAGCAAGGGACTTAGAACAATAATCATTCAATTCTTAAAAGGTTGCGATACGGAAGAATTTTCTTATATTCAGAAATTGGAACCGGATATTCGATTGTTCCGATTTGAAAAGTCCGAGGTTTGTTATTCGGATTTGTCAGAAGAAGAACAGGAAGAAGAACGTAAAAATATAATCAATGGATTTAATTTTGCCAGAAAGGTACTAAATGCCGGCGAGTGTGATATGCTTGTTTTAGATGAGGTGCTTGGATTGGTGGATTTAGGAATTATTACTGTTTCTGACATTGTCAACTTAATCGATATGAAAGAAGATTATTATAAGTTAGTACTGACAGGAATGCACATGCCGGATGAATTAGTGGAATATGCAGATTTGATTTCTTTGGTGGAACAACAAAAAGGATTAAAATAGTTTGGGTATCAAAAAGGCTATCACAGTGTGATAGCCTCTTTGATTCTTAGAGTTTATGAAATAGTTGTACCAATATTACCATTTATGGCAACCTTTGCTTGATCCATTTGTTACTGGATAGATGTACCGGTCTTTCCTTTCATGGCAGCCTTTGCATTTTCACGGTTTGTGATAATTGCTTTTCTACCTTCCTTAGCGCCAACAAATTCAATGGCAGCATGTGCCTTTGGCAACATGGAATTTTCAAGGAAATGTCCATCATCCGTATAGTGACTTAAGTCTTTTACAGATACAGTATCGAGTGTCTTTTCATCTGCTTTTCCGTAATTTAAGCAAACCTTTTCAGAACCTGTTAAGAATAATAAAGTATCTGCATTTACCTGATCTGCAAGTCTTGCAGCAATAGTGTCTTTTTCGATAACCGCACTGGCACCCTTAAGTGTAGTACCCTGCTGTAACACAGGAATACCGCCACCACCGCAGGCAATAACTACCTGGTTTGCATCTAACAATGCTTTAATGGCATCAATCTCGTAAATTTCGATTGGCTTTGGTGCTGCGATAATACGACGGAAACCGCCTTCTACTTCTACGATATGATTTCCCTTATCTTCCTCAGCCTTTGCTTCCTCGGCATTCATCAGACGACCAATAACCTTGGTTGGTTTTGTGAATGCAGAATCAAAAGGATCCACACGAACCTGTGTGATGATGGTAGAAACGGTCTTGAAAATACCACGATCTAACAACTCTTTACGGATGGCATTTTGCAAATCGTAACCGATGTACCCCTGGCTCATGGCACTACAAACAGAGATAGGAGCCACTGTGAACTGATTGTCCAAACGGCTGAACTCTGTCAGTGCAGTATGGATCATACCTACCTGAGGAGCGTTACTGTGTGTAATAACTACCTGATATTTATCTTCTACTAAGTCAGCAATTGCCTTCGCAGCGTTTACGACTGCAATTTTCTGCTCGTTGTATGTTGTACCCAATGCTGCATGCCCTAATGCAACAACGACTCTCTTATTGTCCATAATATCCTCTCCTTTATGAAAAGTAGAAGTACCCCAGATTAGGAATATCTACCCGAATAATAGGTAACAGTCTCAAACGTGAAATAACTGTTACAATGATAGTTCTAATATACCACAAATTCATGAAAAATGGAAGAAATCCGTGAAAAATATTGTACCACTGTTCATTTATCAGTATAATAGTTAGAGGTTTTGTGGATTAGGATTGGAAGAAGTATGCAAAACAGAAATGATTTTGGGGGAATATAAATGTTAATTGGGATTATAATTGGTTGCATGTTGTTGATATTTGCAGGGTATTTATTTTTAATAAAGCCTGATACAAAAAGAAAAGAGTGGGCAAAACCCTACGAGGAGAAAGGTGTGGCTCACAGGGGATTGTTTGATAAAAGTCTTGGAATACCGGAAAATTCCTTGGCTGCATTTCAAAGAGCAGTGGAGAAAAACTATGGCGTGGAGCTTGATGTACAGCTTACAAAAGACAATCGTCTTGTGGTATTTCATGATGAAGATTTGTTTCGAATGTGTGGCGTAAAAAAGAAGGTCAGAGACTGTACATGGGAAGAACTTTGTCAGTATACATTGCAAGGAACAGAGGAAAAAATTCCTTTATTTACGCAAGTAAAAGAGGTATTCAAGGAAGATACACCGGTTATCATAGAAGTGAAGCCGGATGGAGATTACATAGGTGCTGTCAAAACCTTGATGGAAGAGCTTGAAGGGTACCGTGGAATATATGTGGTAGAATCCTTTCATCCATTGGTGCTTCATTGGTTGAAAAAGCATTATCCTGATGTGATACGTGGACAGTTGGCATCGGATTTATTTCGAGACAAACAGAAAAAATATAGCTGGATAAAAAAAGTGATATCTTCCAATATGCTTTTAAATTTTCTTGTAAGACCGGATTTTATTGCATATAATTTTAAACAAGCCAGCCAGATTTCTTTTCGAATTTGTCATAAATTATTTGCTGCAAAGTATGCGGCATGGACCATCCGAAGTAAAGAGGACTGGCAAAAAGCGAAGCATTACTTTACAATTATGATATTTGACAGTTTTATACTATAAAAGTGTTAAAGCAGAAAAAAGGAGGAAGAATTATGATAGAACAGAGTAAATTCCTGGCATTGCTAAAAGAAATGAGCGAAGTAGCCAGAGTACAGGAAAACTCAATGACAAAAGAAGAAATTGCCCAGTATTTTCAAGGGCTTGATGTAACAGAAGAACAGTTAGAAGCCGTATATCAGTATTTGGGAGAGAATGGAATACGTGTTCCGGGATTTGCGTTAAAGCAAATAGAGCAGCCTAAGGAAGAAGATGTGGTGGAAGCAGAAACTGAGAAAAAGGATGAGAAAGAGGAAAAACAGTCGGTAGCTCATCGCTTGTATATTGAGGAATTAGAGTCATTGGAAAAGCTGACAGAGGAAGAAAAAACAAGATTGTTTCTGGAAGTTCGAAATGGCAGTGAAGAGGCTAAATTGCGTCTGATGGAAGGATACCTTCCTGTTGTTGTGGAGCTTGCTGAAAAGTACAAAGATAAGGGAATGCCGGTGGAAGATTTGATACAGGAAGGAAATGTAGGGCTTTTGGATGCTCTTAGTAAAGTAAAAGACATTGCTAAGATTGAAGATGCAGATACATTTTTGATTGAAACCATCCGTCAAAATATGGTGGAAGCTGTGGATGTTGAAATTGGAGAAAATGATTGGGAAAGCACATTGCTTGCAAAGTCAAATCTTATCAATGAAGCGGCAAAATATTTGGCAGAAGATTTGGGACGTGTGGCAACAGTACAGGAATTGTCGGATTATACAAAACTTACCGTGCAGGAAATTTTAGATATCCGTAATCTTTCCTTAGATGCCATTGAATTAGGAAAAGGAGAATAGGATGCAGGAACGCAATAGAGGTATCAGTGGTGCAACTCTTAAATGGTTTGCCATCATCAGTATGCTTATAGATCATATTGGAGCTGCACTTTTAGCACCTGTCATTTTAGGAAAAGCACATTACCTTCAAAACGTAGACCGATATACTCTCATTCAGATATATACCTGTATGAGAGAGTTTGGTCGACTGGCATTTCCAATCTTTTGTTTTCTATTGATTGAAGGAATTCGATACACAAAAAATCGAAAAAAATATTTTTTGCAAATGCTTTTGTTCGCCCTTGTGTCGGAAGTGCCGTTTGATTTGGCATTTCATGGAAAAATTATGGATTGGAATTATCAAAACGTATTTTGGACATTGATGCTTGGAATGCTTGCAGTGTATGCGGCGGAATATATTATGTTACGTATGCCACAAATACGTGCAGTCTGGATGATAATTCTTCTTTTGTTATGTGTAGTGGCAGAACTCACACATGTGGATTACGGCGCAACGGGGGTGGCGGTAATTGTAGTCATGTGGTCTCTTCAAAAGTCGCCGGTTATTAGAGGAGTACTTTGCACCCTTATATTGATTGTAGGGGCGTCAGTTGCGGAATGGACCGTAGTGTTTTCATTTTTACTCATTGCCTGTTACAACGGAACGAGAGGAAAACAGTGGAAATATTTCTTTTATCTGTTTTATCCGGCACATTTGTTGATACTAGGAATCGTGTATTACTTATATGTGGGATGAATTTGCGAAAATCAGATGTTAACACTCAATTCATAATTCATTCATAAGTATCTGATATAATGGGGCATGGTTGTTATGTATCTTTGTGATTGAAAAACTTGTTAAGATGCATATTTGAAAAAATTATGATTGAAAAAATAACTTTGTAGAGATAAAAGATTTAGGGGATGTTGAAATAAACAGGTCTCCAGCTTTAGCGGAGGTAAGAAATGGACGAAAATCAGGAAAATGAAGAGATTGAAGAAAAAAAAGAGTTTTCCTTTATGGAAGAAAAAGTGATGGAAAGCAAGAAAGTGAAAAATAAACGTTTTAATAATATCAGGCAGGCACTTGTCAGTGGAATTGTTTTTGGAGTGTCGGCAGCGGTTTGTTTTTTTGCGGTACAGGCAATTGCAGGGAAAATTCAGGATGCTGAAGTTAGTGAAAAGGTAGAGCTAATTACGTCTACAGATTCAGGGTTAAACAACGAAAAAAAGGAAATACCTGAAAAACAGGATGAAAAAAATGAAAGTTTGAAAAAAACGGATCAGGCTGTTCATATGTTAAACGATGTTCTTAGTTATACAAAGCGACTTGAAAATTTGTGTAGTCCATCTTTGGTAGGATTATCTTTGTATTCTTCTAGTGATGAAAAAAGCATACTTTATGAAAAAAATAGTAGCGTTTCAGGAATTATTTTGGCAAAAACATCTTTGAAAGTTTTGATTTTGACTCAGAAAAGTGCCATCGTGCAGGATGTAATTCACGTCAAATTTGTAGATGGAAATGTAGTATCCGGAAAGCTATATTGTCAGGATGATAAATTAGATTTTGCCATTATCTGCGTGGAAAAGAAACAGCTAACTAACTCTACATGGGATAAGGTGAAGCCTGCGGTAATGGAAGAGTCTACAAGATTATCTACCGGCGACATTGTTTTTGCTTTTGGAAGTCCGAAAGGAGTAGTTTCATCTATTGATTATGGATATATAAATGCAGGAGAAACACAGAAAAGTGTTGAGGATTATCAAATGGATGTGTATACTACAAGTATGACTCATCACAGCAATGGTTTTGCCATGATCTGTAATGAAGAGGGACAAATGGTGGGATTGCTTATAAACGGTGGAGATTCTATGGAAAACTGTACATTTTACGGTATGAGTAAATTGAAATTGATACTAGAAAATCTGATCAATCAGGATGAACAACGATATTCCGGCGTGACAGCAGTGGATATTGCACAGGATGTAATGAGTAATTATAGCTTAAGATCCGGTATTTATGTGGAGGCAGTACAGCAAAAATCTCCAGCTTATAAAGCGGGTATTATGGTTGGGGATGTGATTACAGCCGTTGAAGGTGAGCGGGTTACTTCCATTGTGAATTATTATACGTTGCTTCAGCAGTATGATCAGGGGGAAAGTGTGAAGATGACGATTGTACGGGATCCTTTTGGAAAACAGAAGGAAATCAAAGTGAAAGTAAAGCTTGGTACAAGAAAGTAGTAGTTAGAAAGGATTTAGCATGAGATATATAGAAGATTTGAGAGAAGAAATGATGGTGAATGATGTTTATTTTTGCAGAAAGAAGCAGGAGCTTTTGACAAAAGCAGGAAAGACCTATTATTCACTTATTTTGCAGGACAAAACAGGAAGCCTTGACGGAAAGGTCTGGAATGTTACTTCCGGAGGTATCGACGAGTTTTCTTCCTTGGATTATATACATGTGCAGGGAAGAGTGACCAGTTTTCAGGGAAGTCTTCAGTTAAACATTGAGCGTGTAAGAAAATGTGGAGAAGGGGAGTATGATGAGGCAGATTATATGCCATGCTCAAAGAAAAATGTCGGTGAAATGTATCAGGAATTAGTTTCTTTCGTGCAGTCAGTGAAAGAGCCACATTTACAGCAGTTGTTAAAGCAGTTTTTTGTGGAAGATGGTGACTTTAAAAAGAAA
>CADBNB010000287.1 GCA_902795895.1 uncultured Lachnospiraceae bacterium
AGGACCTTGGTTTGTTTTATCGGTCATCATACCTGAGATTGGGATATTGATGATTTTTAGTATTGTTGTACAGTATAGAAAAACAATACCAAAATATATTTTAACTTCCATGTATTTGTTTGTAATACTACCAACAGTAGGCGTGGTTATGTGTATATTTGTCAGAGGTTTCTCTTTTGGAAATATTGCAATCGGTATAGCGATGGTTGTTTTATTTATTGTAGTGACGGTGGAACAAAATATGCTTTATGTTAAGTCTGCCATTACGGATGCAAGGACTGGTTTACTAAACAGTCATGGGTTTACGGAAGAATTAAATCGTCTTATCCGGAATGGAGAGGCAACAAAATATAATGTGTATGTATTTAACATTCGAAGATTTAGTCTGGTAAACAATCGGTATGGTTCAAAAAATGCGGATGATGTGTTAGTTGCGTATAGCAGAAAATTGAAAAAAATTACACAGAATAATGAAATTGTCGCAAGACAGGGAAGTGATAATTTCATTGCTCTTATTGAAAAAGAACGTGCAGATGCATTTATTGACTTTACAGAAGGTGTTGTTGTAAAAGTTGAAGGAATGAAACATATTGCAGCAGAGATTTCTGCATATGTGGGCGGATTTGAAATTACATCTGGGTGGAAGGATGCAGGAGCCATGGTTACAAATGCCAGCATGGCACTTGCAATTGCAAAAACAGAACAAAAACGGGTGGTGTATCTGACGAAGGAGCATCGCGACAAGATATTAGAGATGCGTCAATTAGAGGAAATGCTTCCGAGTGCATTGGAACACCATGAATTTCAGCCTTATTATCAGCCTAAAGTGGATATTAACACTGGAGAATTATGTGGTGCAGAGGCATTGGTGCGTTGGTTCCATGAAGATAATATGTTGCCACCGGCTTCCTTTGTACCGGTATTTGAAAAAAATGAGGCAATTTGTCGTATCGATTTATATATGTTAAGGGAAGTATGCAGTGATTTGTCAAGATGGATTGAAGATGGGTTAAATCCTCCGACGATTTCTGTAAATTTTTCAAGGCGACATTTAAATAATCCAAATCTTGCAGAAGATATTGAAAGTATTATTTCTGAGTATGAGCTGCCAAAAGGCATGATTGAGGTAGAAGTGACGGAAACTATTGATGAATTTGATATGAATGATCTGAAACACTTGGTAGATGGTCTTCGTAATCGCGGCGTTATGGTTGCAATTGATGATTTTGGAACAGGAAGTAGTTCTCTTAATCTTCTTAGGGACATGGATTTTGATGTTCTTAAAGTTGATAAAAGTTTTGTAGAGCGTTCTTATGATAAAGATTTGAAATTGTTGCGTCATATCATCAATATTGCAAAAGAGTTAAATGTCAGTGTCATTGCCGAGGGCGTGGAACATCAGGAACAGATTAAAACTCTTAGAATGCTTGGATGTGACCGGGTTCAGGGGTATGTGTATGACAGACCTCTGCCAAGAGATGAGTTTGAAAAACGTATGAAATCTCCGGTATATACCATGGACGAGGCATAGGAATATCAACTGTTTCACTTTTAGAGAAAATAAGAAAAAAAAGATTGAATTTTCTCTCGTTCGGTGCTATACATAGAATCAGGGATTCAATTGAGGAACATGATGATAGGAGAGAAAAACATGATAAAAGAAGCTATTGTAAAAATTGTTAATAAAGAAGACTTAAGCTATGATGAGGCTTATACAGTAATGAATGAAATTATGAGTGGTGAGACTACACCTACACAGAATGCAGCATTTCTTGCAGCACTTTCTACAAAGAGCACAAAAGCAGAGACTACAGATGAAATTGCAGGATGTGCAGCTGCCATGAGAGATCATGCTACAAAAGTTGAGACAGGTATGGATGTGTTTGAAATCGTAGGTACCGGTGGAGACAATGCTCAGAGTTTTAATATTTCTACTACTTCCGGTATTGTTGCAGCAGCAGGTGGAATGAAAGTTGCAAAACACGGTAACAGAGCAGCATCTTCTAAGTCAGGAACTGCAGATTGTCTGGAGGCACTTGGTGTAAAGATTGACCAGACACCTGAAAAATGTTTAGAGATGTTAAATGAAGCAGGAATGTGCTTCTTCTTTGCACAGAAGTATCATACATCTATGAAATACGTAGGTTCTATTCGTAAAGAGTTAGGCTTCCGTACCGTATTTAACATTTTAGGACCTTTGACAAACCCAAGTAATCCTAAGATGCAGCTTCTTGGTGTGTATGATGAATATTTAGTTGAACCGCTTACAAAGGTATTGATTAGTCTTGGAGTAGAGCGCGGAATGGTTGTATACGGAAAAGACAAGTTAGATGAAATTTCCATGAGTGCACCTACTTTGGTTTCAGAGTTTAAAGATGGGTGGTATAAAGTATACACAATCAAACCAGAAGATTTTGGATTTGAGCGTTGTACAAAAGAAGATTTAGTTGGTGGAATGCCTGCAGAAAATGCTCAAATTACCAGAGATATTTTAAATGGTCAAAAAGGACATAAGAGAAATGCAGTACTTATGAATGCCGGAGCATCGTTATACATTGGTGGAAAGGCAGAAACATTTGCTGATGGAGTAAAATTGGCAGCAGAGTTGATTGACAGTGGAAAGGCAGCAGCTACACTTGAAAAAATGATTGAAGTATCAAACAGAGCGTAGAATGAAAATAGTATTTGAATAAAATAGATATAATACTAACATAATGACCAAAAGTTATGTTAGTATTATTTTTTTGTAATAGGAAATTGCGATGCGAGGATGCGCAGACCGCGGAGATGAGTTAATTGCTGCGCAATATCATAATGTAAAAAAAATGACAAGCATATGACAAGAATAGATTTTAGAATAAGGTGTTCCTTCGAAATTCTTATATAAAAAACTTCGAAAGAACATTTAAGAAATTAAAAGTTTGATGTTTCAGCTCAGCTACGATAAGGCTGAGAAGAGAAACCACATTGAGAAATCAGTGAAACGTGTGAAT
>CADBNB010000288.1 GCA_902795895.1 uncultured Lachnospiraceae bacterium
AGTTACTGTTACGGTTCAGGATGATTTAATTATAAGTATTGGGGAAGTATTAGTTCCATAAATGAATAGAGAAAAATGATTGTTGAACTAGGAAGTACAGTAATTATTTGGCAAAAGAATAGAGAAGGGAGAAAGCAGCTATAATGCTGCATTCATTATTTGACAGAGATGAAAGATTGGATAAAACTATTAGGAATATGCGGACTAGGAATTAGCCTCTTATTCTTTTTATACAATAAAAATCGTACAGAGCTAGAAATATTAAAAGAAAAAAATAAGCAAGTGCTATGCGTGAATCGAAAGAAAGCGGATGAAATGAAAAAGAATGTGTTACCTCCAAGCAAAGCGGGGGTTTCCATAAAAACAGAAGGAAATCTTGAACTAGGAACAATTGAGAAGGATATGTATGTTTGGAATGCTATTCCTGATTTATCCTTGAATAATAGGACAGATATATGGCTGGAAAACGAGGAGTTTTTTCCGTCAGAATACGGAAAAAATAGCTTTCATTTGTATTCGGATGTAGATATTGCAAATGGCGGATTTCAGAAAATATACGAATCGGAGCATGCAAGCTTAATTTTATCCGTTGATGAGGGGCAGTTTCAATATCTAATGGATGTAGACGATATTTTTTCTGCAAATAAAATAGGTGATTCACTTGTTTCATTTAAAGAAGTAAGAGAAAAATGTAACACAATGTTGAAAGAGCTTGGTGCATATTCAAACAATGGTAGTTTGGCGGTAAAAGGAGATTATTGCAGGGATTCAGGACAGCAAGTGTATGATACACCAGCATATGAGTTATGGTTTCCGAAAACAATTGACCAAAATCCTATTGCAAATATGGGATGTGATATAGTGTATTCGCAAAAGGGAGTTATTTCGCTAACGATTGGTTCATCTGGTTATATAGGGTGTAATTTTAAACCAAATGAGAAAGTTCGCAAATTGCCAAGGGATAGCTATTTATCTGGTGAAGAAATCCTAAAAGGATTTAAGAAGCAGATAAAAAAGGAGCAGAATGTTGAGGTATATTCAGAATATACCATTAAAGGATTACAGCCAGGGTATTATTTTACACAAGGAATTGAATATGATTCTGGACTTATTACGCCTTGTTGGATTTTACGGGTGGAAAGAAAATGGTATGATTTTTCAAAACAAAAATGGGAAAAAAGAGAATTACAGTATTTCTATTCTTTGGATGGAGTTGATGTAGAAACGGAAGATCCCTTTTCATTTTTAGCGTATATAAGAAATTGGGAAGAAGTGAGGGAGTAGAAAATGATTAAACATGATATAAGACAAGCGATTTGTAATTTGTATTTTCCTGTTGCTGTTTTGGTAATGGTGGTATTTTTGCTATATGGAGATTATGAAGATATCTTTTATGGCGGTTCAGATGGACTTTTAGGAATGCTACAGTATTCCTCAACTTTATCTTATGTGCCATATATGATTCCTATTGTGGCAGCATTACCCTATGCTGGAGCTCTTCAGGAAGAATTGCGCTCTGGGTATGGATATTCAACACTCTCAAGAAGTAGTAAAACTGCATATTTGCGTGGTAAAATCCTTACAGCAATGGGAAGTGGAGCTGCAGTAATGTTACTGGCTTCTATATTGTTTTTGATTATAGCTGGAAACTGTACTCATTATGGTTTTACAATTGGCGGCTATGAAATATTTAATCATTATGGAACCTTGCAATCTATGATAGAAGGGAAGCAGATGATATTGGTTCTTGTAATAAAAATAGTCTTACTTTCGTTTTATGCTGCGTTTTGGTCTTTGCTGAGCTTAGTATGTGTTGTTATGGCGAAAAATCAATACCTTGCATTGGCGTTCCCTTTTTTTGCAAATTTAGTAATCAGGTATTGTGTAGCTTATTTACATTTATTCTATCTACATCCATTTTATCATACATTATCTGGATATGTGTTATTTCCAAAGGCTAAAATGGCAGGAATACCAATCAGTGTTGGATATTTCATAGTGAGTTACTTTCTTTTGGGATGGTTATTTGGTAAAAAAATGGAGGATAAATGGAAAAATGAGTAAAGGAACAAAGCCTAATAGCGGTTTTTTAAGATATAATCTTTCTGTTTTCTTTTTCAGAGGAAGATTTGGAATTGTTTGTGCTGTTGAGTGTATTTTATTATTGGTGCTTGTAAATCGAGTTAGCGCCAATGAGTGGATTTTTCAGGAGCGATTAAGTGTTTTTGAACTATTTCCAATATTAGAAATGAATGCATATACTATGATGATTATGGTTCTTGGTTGGATTTTGATGGTTTGTGATATTCCGTTTAAAAGAGATGGATATGAATTATATTTAGTACGTACCACAAAAAAACGGTGGTGTATGGAACAGATGGTATCTCTGATGATTTGCAGTGCCTGTTATTTACTTGTTTTATTTGGTGTTTCTATATTACTGATTTTTCCACATATCACCTGTTCATTGTATTGGAGCGATTTTATGCATTTGGCAGCTATACAAACTGGATTATTAGGAATTGAAGGAATTATGGTTCCTCAAGGAATTTTTTTATTACCACCTGTGTTTGCCACGATTCATGCATTTGGTTTGGCAATGATATTGTTCGTTTGGATTGGTATGATCTGTTTGATTTGCAATTGTTACTCCAAGAAATTGTGGGGGAGCTTTTGTCTGGTTTTATTGGTTGTGTTGGATAGTGTTGTATACTTGTTAGATACAAGAAACTTTAGTATCGTAGCAAGTTACGGCCTTCCAGTAACCCTGGCAAGAAATTTGTATACTTATTCATCATATGTGACAGGATATGCTGGAATAGGGATTTCTTACACCATTCTGATTGCTTATGTTGTAGTAGGTTGGCTAACCTTACGGAGAAGTGTGAAAAAAATAGAGTGGTAGTGATGAGGTGATGGAATGAAAAAATGTATAAGGATTGCTGGTGGAGTAGCATTGTTTGGAGTTGTTCTATGTATGCTTTATAGTAGGAGTGTAAATAATGCATACGGAAATATCTATCAAGTAGAGAAAGAAAACGACGAGTGGACTATAGTAGAGTCTATAGATTTTAATCATGAGCCCAAGAATTTTTGGAAGGTGACGAAGATAAAGACAGTTTTACCCGAAGAAAAAATAATGGAAGAATGGGTAGAAAAAGTGTCTGGAATAACAGTGAAAGAAGAACGAAAGCAATATTATCGCAATCAAGGATATTATTACAGCGATGAAGAAAATGGAATTACCATAAATTATGGTGAAGAAGAGGGGCAATGGTATTATGGAAATGAAACTAATGTATCTTCAGAGATTATTACTGAAAATAAATCAGAGCTTGAAAAGAAAATAGGTTTTTATCTAAAGGATCTCGGGTATAAAGTGGAAGAAGCTGCAGATGTGCGAATAGATGATGACATTTGTCCTACCGAGTATACCTTTATTTATCGAAATGTAATAAATAATATTCCAATCGAAACTGGAAATTATGCGATAAATGGTATTGTTGTATCAGAAAATGAAATTTCTGTTCGGTATAGTAGCAAAGGGATTGTATCAATATCCGCTTGGAACTATAAGATAGATTCAGTAGAAAAAATAGAAAAAGAGCAAAATCTTAAGGAAAATGTAAAGTCAGAAATTGATAGTTGGATAAAATATCACGACAAATTGCAAAATTGGAACAGCTATACCATAACAGGAGGTTCTTTCGTGTATTTGCCTACGTTTCGAAAAACAGGATGGAAACGTAGCTTACAGTTGGTGCCGGCATTACGTCTTGATGCAAAATGGATTTCTTATGAATACAGAACCAAAGAATGGAACGAGCAAGAAGGATACTTTCTATATGATATTGGAGAGAAGGCGATAGTTGGATGTTTTTAAGAGCTAAGATGAAAGAAATAACAGTGAATGCAACATATCTGCTTTGCTTTATGTGTCTTGTTATTTTGGTACAGGGAGTTAGTATATCGCAATGTGGATTATCAGAACGTAATGAGTGGATTGGCATTATGTTGCATGGACTGGATACAAAGTGGAGAGATTGGAATGTCAACTGTGTGCTCTTATGGCTTTTGCCACAAATATCAGCCTTTTTGTTTTATAGCGTTTGTATAGGAGAACAGATTCGAAATATGTATCTTGAACTTCCGAGGTTGCAGTCGTGGAATAGATGGTGGTGGAAACTGCAAAAAACAACTATACAATATGCTGTTTGCTTTGCAGGAATTGTATGTGTAGTAGTATGGATATCGTTTGTTCTAC
>CADBNB010000289.1 GCA_902795895.1 uncultured Lachnospiraceae bacterium
CACGTTGTTATTATTAATTATCACCATCAAACTACATGTATTTTAATCATCTTGCACAATATCCATAAATCACAAATTCATATTCATATTTTGTGTTTATTTACATTTTTATACATATTTTGCAATATTTTTGTAACATTAGTGCCTCATAAGTGACTACATCCTCGCGGAGCGTTTTTATGTAATAGAAAAGCACCAAACAATTTCTTGTTTTGGTGCTTTTGATTAAAGAGTCTTAGTAATAACGGATAAACTGGCTTTTGGAAGAACTCCAGGCAGAATACAATGTTTTTCCTCCGATTTTTTTATAACAACGTAAACGGACATAATATGTTTTTCCAGGGTTTAGTCCCCTTACTATTGCCAAAATACTGTCGTTCCCCTTCGCATTCGTTTTCTTTGCGTTTTTGAATTTTTTATCTACTCCATACTGAATTTGATAACCATCACATTTATCATTGGCATTCCATGCAAGAATGAAAGAACGGGTTCCTTTTCCGCCATGTAGCAAATGGTTGATGGTTACTTTCGAAAGATACATTCCTACAACTTTTGAAGATTTTATCTTTTCCTCATTATTATTCACTGCTGCAACTACATAGGAATATTTCTTTCCATTTTTGTTTGCTTTTTTATCAACGAAGGTTGTTTTCTTTGTTTTTGCAACGACTTTTCCATTGCGGTAAACCACAAAAGAATCCGCATTTTTGCATTTCTTCCAAACAATCTTCATACCTTTACCGTTGATACTTACGCTTGGTTTCGGAGCTGTTACAGAAGCCTTCGTAATGGTTTTCTTAACTGCATTAACCACAGCCTTTGAAGAATAAGTTGCTCCTGACACGGCATCTACTTTAATGGCTGCCGAAGTTACACCTAAAATCTGATTTTTAACACCCTCCGCAGCAGCTTCCATGTAGCTGTCATGCTCGTTGCCATTTGGCACACTGTATATTCCTTCGATTGCTCCTTTTGAAACACAGACTCCCACAGTAGCAACATAGGAAACCGAATTTCCCTGTTCATCAACAGTTGCATTTTCCACACTTACGTTTTCCTCGTAAACGCCGTCCGCAAGCGGTGTTGAAAGTTTGATTGTTCCTGCGGATAAAGTTTCTTCAGCAAAAGCTGCCGTTCCTGTCCCAGAAAGCATTGCAACTACCATTACACCACTTATTACCCTTTTCCATTTTATTGAGTTTTTTCTCATACCAAACCTCATTTCCAATCACATTGTCAATTAGCCACGTCTTACCCCTGTGCTAATGCTCTAATCTGAGCCACTTCCTCATCTCCGAGGATATCGCCTTCTGACAAATGCTCATATTCAAAAGTTACTTTATCATTTTTGTATCTTGGAATCACATGCATATGATGATGAAATACTGTCTGTCCGGCAATTTCCCCATTGTTTTGCATAATGTTTACACCATCGAATTTCAAAACCTTCTGCATAGCTGTAGCTACTTTTTTTGCAACAACATATACCTGAGATGCATCTTCATCTGACATTTCAAAAATATTTGCTGCATGGTTCTTTGCCAGAATAATCACATGGCCTCTGTTTGCCGGTGAAATATCCAAAATGGCACGAAAACGTTCATCCTCGTACACAGTTTTTGATGGAATTTCTCCGTTTGCAATTTTGCAAAAAATACAATTTGAATCAACCATAATAAAATCCTCCTTATGTTCCCTCTAGTTTTTTAATCTAAATCCTCTGTCAAATCTTGAGTGCCGGATGTGTGTATGAACTCTAACACAATTATCCTTAAAAATCGTCTCAACGTTTTCATTTTAAATTTTTTCCTTGTATCTGTCAAACACTAACGACACATCCAAATTTTTCTTATGACAATTCTTCCACTTCATATCATGATTTATTTTAAAACATAACTAATTTTCAAAAATACTCTAATCATAATTGAATTTTTTCTCTCAATTCTATAGAATATAATCAACAAAAAAGAACTTTTAAAAAAAATTTTAAATTTTTTTTAAAAACGCAAATTCCAAAAGTCGCATAAACACAGCATTTCATCCATGTCCTTGTAGCATTTTGTCGACTTTTGTCGAACGATTTTTCTTGTGCTATAAGAATTTTTTTTCTACAATACTATTTGTAGGACCTACAACAACAAAAATTAATCACAGAAATATTTCTAATTTATGATTATAAAATACGTAACAGTTAAATTTGTATGATTGTTTTAACTGTGTTAAAATAGTCGACAAACGAAACACAACCAAAGCGATGGCCATCCACAAGTTTATCAAAGACTATAAGAGGCAATCGCTAATCAGTTAAAAGAAAGGGTCTAAAGGGAATTAACCATGTCTAGAAAAGAAATAATTGAAACTTTATATAATTTATGTCGTGACAATGAAACCTTTGCAGATGCATTTTCGCAATTCTGCCATGAAATCGATGATGAACTAGAGAAGCTTGGCAGTTTACTGCGCAATGAACTGACGGTTCAATCTGCCGATGATGAACCAACCTATGAGCATTTAAAAGACGTGGTTCTGGCAAATGAACCAAAGGATGATACCGATTTACTGGATGAAATTTACGGACACTATGAAGCTATTAAAGCATACCTTCAGGTATCCAATGAATACATCAACATGATTTCTATTTGTGATACCATCGGTAAACACTATGAAAAATTCGGAAAAACATGCGATATAAATTTTGTTTACGAAAAAAAGATTGATGATCCTGGAATTTTTCAGAATTATTTTTGCAACAAGGAAAACTTCCAAAACATGCTGATTTCACTTCTAAAAAATGCATTCCACCGCATTACGGAAGTTTCAGAAATCAAACTAATCCTTAATAATCCGGCTCCCGGAAAAGGACAAATTGTAATTGAACATAACGGAAATACTATTTCTGTTTCAGACCTTTGCGAATTGAACCAAAATCATATTTCCGAGAATAATTACTACAGAAATCTCGGCATTTGGCAGGCAAAACGATTTGCTGAGGAGCACGATTGGGATTTTTCCTTCAGTTCCGGAGCAAACGAAACTATTACAACTTTAACATTCTAAATTCAACTCTCTCCACCAAAATGCATGCTTGCTCAGAACAAAGAGTTTTGCTTGCAAAACTCTAGCGCGACCGCGGTATTGCGCAGCAATTAACTCCATCTCCGCGGTCTGCGCATCCTC
>CADBNB010000290.1 GCA_902795895.1 uncultured Lachnospiraceae bacterium
ATGGGTGGCGAAATTGATGCCACGAATGTGATTACTCCTATCCTTTCCATAATTACTTCTATCTCCTTAGAACATACGGAATTTTTAGGACATACAGTCAGTGAAGTTGCTATGCAAAAATGCGGAATTATTAAAGAAAAAGTTCCTGTATTAATTGATGAATTTTCTGAAGACGCTGTTACTACTATTTATAAAGTGGCTAAAAATAATGAAGCACCAGTTCACTATATCAAAAAACACATTGAATATTCGTTAAGCGAAGAAGGAGTGACTTTCAAATATTTTCCTTATGGAGATGTAAACCTTTCTAGTTTTGCCACTTATTCAGTGCAAGATGCTTGCTTTGCTTTAGAAACTACTTTATTACTTGAAAATAGATTTCCTGTTCAAAATGGAAAAGTGTTAAGCGGCATTAAAAAAGTAGTAATGCCTTGTCGTTTTGATATCGTTAGTCATTCACCTATGGTGATATTAGATGGTGCACATAATCCTGAAGCTTCTAAATTAACGGTAGAAGCCATAAATAAATATATTGGCTTTAAACCAACACATGTTATTTTCTCTTGCTTTAAAGACAAAAACCTTGGTGCCTTATTATCAAATTTTGGTTCACTAGGAGAAGATTTAACTTTAACCACTTTCCCTCACCCAAGAGCGAGAAAAGAAGATGAATATTTCTTATTTTTAGGTGATTATCCATATGAAGAAGATGCGATTAAATTGATTAAAGAGAAAATGGAACAATTTAAAGATGATGTCATTTTAGTCACTGGTTCTTTAGCTTTTGCTGCTTATGTTAAAAAGGAATTATTTAACCATGATTAATAATGCCTTTGGGTATAACTTAAAAACATTAGATAAGATATGCATTTCTGGCATGTTTATTGCTTTAACTGTTATCCTACAAAAAGTTGTGGCAATAAATTATATTCCAATTATGCCTTTTGTTAGGGTTTCACCAGGCGGACCCGCTTTAATTATGTTCACTTCTATCTTTTTAGGGCCTGTTTATGGTTTGGCGGTTGGTGTTGCTTCTGATTTACTTGGATATTTGATATTTGATCCGAAAACATATGGATTATTCCCACAAATCACCGCTATTTATGCCGTGTTAGGTTTTGTTACATATTATATTTTCTGGGCTTTTAAGAAGATTAAAAATACGAAAGTCAGCATGATTGTGTTGATTGTTCTATTGCTTTCTTTAGCGGTAGGTTCTTCTTTGTATTTTGTTTTGAATGACCAAATTACTTTATATTCATCAACCTACGTTATGGAAACATGGGTAAAGATAGCTTTACCGATCACAATCTTTGCGTTAATCGGTTTGCTATTTGCTATTTTACTTTTGTTAAAAAAGTTTAAAGTTGACCAAGATTTATCGATCAATGTTTGGCAAATTAGTATCGCTTCTTTTCTTATTGAAATTATTGTTATGGTCTTATTTGGAAGCTTAATGAAATCTTGGGCATTTAATTTTAACTTTTTTGTTATCGCTATTTGTCAAATCGTCGTCTTATTTATCAACGTTCCTTTAAATACATTTTTAATTTCCACTTTTATGCGTTTAACTAAACGCTTTAAAAAATGAGGAAAAATGAGAGAATAATAATATGAAGAAAAACAAAAATGAACCTATTGAAAAAGAAGAAATAGTGCTTACTGAGGAACAAATTGCAAATAACAACGCTCCTTCAGAAGAACCAAAAACAGAATTATCAATTCCATGGTTAGGCATTATTGTTATTGGTGTCATTATTATTTTGATGATTGTTTGCATCATCATTATCGGCGTTAACGGAGGCTTTTAATAATGCTTAAGTCTCTTCTTTTACTTCCAACTTTATTTATGCCTTTGATTAATAATCAAGTTTCTTCTAACGGAAACGAGGCATTTAATTTGGCTATTAATGAAAGAGGCAACTACACAATTACTGGAGTTAAAGAAGGCTATAAAAACAATAAAGAAATTAAAATCTATTATGATGAAGATCAATTAATTGATGAGATAGATGATAATGCCTTTGTAACTTGCACTAATTTAGAAACTTTAGTTTTATCTTATTCCATTACTCATGTCACAAATGATGCGTTTATTGATTCGATTGAAACGATTAAATATACAGGTAGTGAAGAAGAATACCTAGCTTTAGGAATTGATAAGGAATTTGAAAATATATATTATTACGCTTCTGATGAAGGTTTCATTAATTTCTGGAACGAATATATTAGACCAACTAAAGATAGTAATATTTGTAATATTACAACACAAACTTTCTATGTCACTAAAGACTTATATACAGAATTAAGCATTTCCGAAAGAATTATTGTCGATGAATCAACCGATTTAGCGGATGAGAAAATCGGTGATTCCATGAAGGCTCTTATTGAGCATTTTAAAATTTCTCCTCAACCAAGTAATCGTTCTACCACTTGGAATCAAAAAGGAGCTATCTCATTTATTATTGTTATTGCCGTTATCGGAATGACTAGTATATGTGTTTTCTATTTAATGAAAACAAAACAAATTATCGAATAGGAGAATATTTATGCGACTTAACAAAATACTATTTGCTTTGATATCCATTCCTTTATTAGTTTCTTGTAGCAAAGAAATGAGCAAAGATGACGCTAGTGCAAGATTAAATAAAAACACTTTAGAAGCAGCCACAGGAAAATATGGCACAACTTGCAAAGTTGATACAAAAAACGAATTAATTAAAGCCACCGGTGTCTTTGCAGAAGGTGGATCTCAATATGAAAAAGTAAAGAAATATATCAGCGAAGAAAAAAGCGAAACCGCCAATCTTTCTAAATATTTTGTTTCTGCTTCATACCTTAACAGGTATGATTCAAAATCATATAAATATATCAAATCCTCTTTTAAATCTTCTGGTAGCAATGGATTAACTGTCAAAGTTGATATCAGCGATGAAAGAAACAATGACGGCATTATCGTTAAGATGAAAGAGTCTGTTTATGATTCCATTAATGACTATGGCATCTTACTAGAAGAAGTGGGAAAACTCTATTTCTCTTGGTCTGGTAATCAAGAGGGAGAATTTGAATATACTTATTCGAGTAAAATCACTTTGACTGAGGTAAATAATGCATAAAGAGTTTTTCTTAATTAAAAGAAAATATTTACATTTCCCTTGTCATAGTGATAGAGTATATAAGCAAACTTAAGATAGGGGGTTTAAAAATGAGAGAAAAAGTTCTTTTGATTTGCGAAGAGTGTCTCTCGAGAAACTATCAAACCACTATCAATAAGGAAGCAAGGAAAATGCTCGAAATTAAAAAGTATTGCCCTAAATGTGGCAAGCATACCTTGCATAAAATTAGTAAATAAAATAGGAGGAACAACAAATGGGTGTTAAAAGTTATGCCAAAGGCGTCGTTAAAGAAGCTAAACGTGTCCGTTGGCCAAAAAGAGATGTTTTAATTCCATCTATTATTGTCGTTGTTATCATTGCTGTACTTGCTGGTCTTATTCTTTTTGTTGAAGATGCTGCTGGTGCTAGATTAATTCAAATTTTAAAAGATGCCTTTGGCTCTATGGGGAAATAGTGTATGTCAGATGAAATTATGTTTACCGATTCCACAACTGATTTAACAGAGGAATCTTCTAATAATAATGAAGGCAAATTAGGTGATAAAGCTTGGTATGTCGTTAACTCATATTCTACACACGAAAAGAAAGTCGCGGAAAACCTTCGTAGACGTGTTGAATCAATGGGTTTACAAAACCTCATTTTCCGTATCATTGTTGCCGAGCAAGAAGTACCAGTGATGAAAGATGGTCTTCCCACAGGCAAAACTAGAATGAAAAACTTATATCCTGGTTATGTTTTCGTCGAAATGATTATGACCGACTATGCTTGGTATGTTGTTCGTAACACTCCAGGTGTCACCGGCTTCGTCGGTTCCTCTGGTAAAGGTACAAAACCATTC
>CADBNB010000291.1 GCA_902795895.1 uncultured Lachnospiraceae bacterium
CGAGGATGCGCAGACCGCGGAGATGGAGTTAATTGCTGCGCAATACCGCGGTCGCGCTAGAGTTTTGCAAGCAAAACTCTTTGTTCTCTTATAGGAAAATTCGTCATAGATACGAAAAAAATAATATGGTATACTACAAATAAAATACAAAAGTTCATGTTAGGATTTAAAAGAAAGGAAGAATGTTGTGAATAAGACAAAAAGACTTAAAATGAAAAGACTGCAAAAAAAGATTTCCTTATGCATGGTTGTTGTGATTGCAACTTTGTGTGGCGCTAATGGCGATCTTTTGGGAAATGTGACAAAAGCGTATAAGTTGGATGTGAAAGCATCTTCTTTGCAGATAAAAAGTGAAGATATGACGGAGTCAACCCAAGAACCGGAATGTTCTCCTGAAGTTGTGACACCTGCACCTGATGTGACATCCTCTGCTGCTGTTACTGCGACGCCGGAAGTTACAGGAAATGACAATGGAGTTCCAAAAGGTGAGCCAACTCCACTAATGGTCACTGCTATGCCAGGTGTTGTTATTATCGATCCTACTCCGATTGTTTTTTATACCAGTACACCTTTGCCGACGGAAATTCCGCGGGATGATATGCCTTTGCCAACAGCAACAGCACAACCAACGGAGGAGCCAAAAGAGCAAGAAGCCATTGCAACACAGATGCCGGTGCCAAGTACGACGTTACCGCCAGATTCTATTTCAGATGGAAGTCGTGACTGTATCGTAAGTTATGTAATGAATGGAGGAACGAACTCGGATAAAAATCCTACACATGTGTATGGTGCAGGTCAGAAACTGTATTCTCCAAGTAAGGCTGGATATAAATTTGAGGGATGGTACAAGGAAAGTTTATGTATTCATAAAACTACAGTGATTGATCCAGAAGGAAAGAGCGAAGTAACGTATTATGCAAAATGGAAGAAAGTTGTAGTTGGTCAGGCAAAAATTTTGAAAGTTACCAGACTGAAAAATGGAAAAATTAAAGTTAAAGTAAAAAAAGAAACTGGAGCTTCCGGGTATCAATATGTGTATTCAACTTTTGCAAATATGTCTCTGAAGTCTTTTGTTGTCAGTTCGAAGAACCCGAAAACCCTTTCGAAGACCAAAAAGAAATGTAAGTATTACATAATGGTGCGTATTTACAAATTAGATTCATGCAAAAGGCGTATTTACGGAAAATATAGTAAAATCAAACTAATAAAATAATAAAAAAATAAAACGGAGGAAGTATATGAAATTGCTTGTTGCAGAAGATGAGAAGAAATTAAGAGTTTTGATTAGAGATTTCTTTGAAATAAAGGGATATGAGGTGATTGAGGCGGAAGATGGTTTGCAAGCCGTAGATGCAGTAAAAAAGCATACCGTGGATTTGATATTTCTAGATATTATGATGCCACATATGGATGGGTTAGAAGCTTGTGAAAAAATCAGACAGCATTCAGATGCACCGATTTTATTTCTCACTGCATTGTATGATGAAGAGACAAAATTAAAAGGATACGCCAGTGGTGCAGATGACTATGTCACGAAGCCTTTTTCGCTTGATATTTTATTTGCGAAAGCAGAAGCTATGTACAATCGATATCGTGGAAACGTTGGTGTGAAAAAGGGAATCATAAAAGGCTCTACCCTCATGTTAGATACAGTGAAGCGAGTGGCAATCATTGAAGGAAAAGAAATGGCATTGGCAAGTAAAGAGTATGAGATTTTGAAATTGTTTTTAGAGAATAAGGAACAGGTGATAAGCCGAGATCAGATTTTAGACCGTGTATGGGGGGAAGAGTATTTTGGATACGATCGCACGGTGGATACTCATATTAAAAAACTACGTCAGGTGATAGGAGATGCAGCAAAACCTTTGCAGACAGTGTATAAAGCGGGGTATATTTGGAAGGAGTCTTAAGTATGAAAGGTAAAAAATCATACAAAAACAAATTATATGTCCTGGTTGCGCTGGCAATGTGTCTATGTTTTGTTTTGGGTATTGGTGGAACTACAGTTGTAGGGTGTAAAAATGCAAAAAAAGAGTCAGTAACCCGTTTGTCGAAACTAAAAGAAAATGTACAGAGAAAAACTGCAAATGTTGTAAAGAATGCCATGACAGAAGAAGAATGTGCATTTAATCTGTCGAAACAAATGGCTGAATTGTCGTACAATTCGGATCAATCGGAGTATGGCGGGTATATTTCCTGTGAGTACAATAATCAGGAAATTTATAACGGTGGAAGTACTGTGTTCTTTCATTACTATACGGGTAGTTTAGATGATGACAACGAAATGGTTTATGATGAAATGTTGCAATTGATCCTTGATTTGGAAAACTATTTATCCAAGGAAGAAATAGCAACAATTCAGCAACAGTTTTCACAAAATCAGGATTCTGTTTTGGTGGCATCCGGTACTTATGATGATGTGACACTTATTCCGGATTATATTGAGGTATTACAGCCGGCAACAAAGTCGGATGTACTTTGGAATGGAAAAATGACCATTATCAATGATGAAGGAATAAAAAAATTTACATCGGTATGGAAAAAAGAGATAGAAAATGAGAAAAAAGGTGAAAATACCATTGATGAAAATGCTTTTGTAGAGAGTGAAAGCTATTTTGTTTCCGGTGATTCTTTAGACAAAAGCGCAAAAGCATTCGGATTGAACATTTGGAAAAATGAAGCGGATAAAACAAAAATAGAAAACGAAAAAAATAATGTGAATGTTGTTTCAAGGATTGGAAAGATTACAAATGAGGATAATCGGTGTCAACTTGTGTATTCCTTTGTAGAGAAACCCTTAAATCGAGTGATAAAACAACTTAGAGGGGTTTATATTTTTCTGATTTTGTTTTATGGCATGACTGCTGCGGTTTTGTTTCGGATGATGCGAGCGATGCTTGTAAAACAGGAACATTTTACGGAGAGTCAGAAAATGCTCACCCGTGCCATTGCCCATGAACTTAAAACTCCCTTAAGTATTATACAGGGGTATTGTCAGGGATTAAGCATTCAAAAAGACGAAGAGAAAAGGCAGTCATATGTGGATACAATCACGACGGAAGTAAAAGAGATGGACCATTTAGTACTTGATATGTTGGAATTATCAAGACTTGAAACTTATGGTTATGAATTGGAACCGGAAGAAATCTACTTGGATGAACTTGTAAATGCGGTGTCGAGACAGTACGAAAAAGTATATCAGGAAAAAAATGTAAATCTTATAATAGATGCACAAGAGGACATAGTAATTACCGGGGATTTATCCTGCATGAGAAAAGTGATTTCAAATTTAGTTGGAAATGGGATAAAACACGCAAAACAAGGCGGGGTAGTGAAGATTTCCATCAAGAAAGAGAACGGAAAAATGCGTTTTGTTGTATTTAATGACGGCCCTGCCATTGATGAAGAAACCAAAAAGACCATTTGGGACGGTTATCACAAAGTACAACAGGAAAATAAAAGTTCCATTCGAAGTACCGGACTTGGACTTACCATTGTAAAGTATATGTTGGAACTCCACGGTTTTTCTTACGGATGCGATAACTGCACTAGCGGGGTAGAGTTTTGGTTTGAGGCAGGTTGCTAAGGGAACAATGAATAAGTTATAAAGTAAGCCCACTGATATTATGGGGATATCAGTGGGCTAAATTTGTTCAAAAGGATATTTTTTGCAAATCCAATCATCATGGGATGTCAAAAGACTGACAAGTGCTTTTATTTCAATCGTAGTTGTTATTTATCCAGTAATTCTAAGGCATGGGAAAGGGCGTACTCTACACTGGCGTCCCTAACCTGATTTCTTCCTAGATTTCCGAATTGTTTCTTTTTCGTACTTACCTTTCCGTTGATGGAAAAACCAAAACATACCGTTCCTACCGGTTTTTCTTTTGTGCCTCCGTCAGGACCTGCAGTTCCTGTAATGCTAAGTCCGATATTGGCATGGTTTGCTTTTGCGATTCCCTCTGCCATTTCGTAGGCAGTTTGTTCACTTACGGCACCGTATTTGGAAAGTGTGTCATCAGACACATGTAAATAATGCTTTTTCGCTTCATTGGAATAGGTGACAATACTTGCGTTAAGAACTTTGGAAGCATTTGCCACATCCACAATGGCACCGGTTAATTTGCCACCGGTACAACTTTCAGCACAGGATACCTGATAATCCAGTTCAATCAATCGGTTTACAAATTGTTCTGCAACTGACATAGTTACAACCCCTTTCTTTCACCGTTTACTACAATTTCATCGCTATCTTCCACAGGAATGACAAGGCAGGTTTTTCCTTCAATTACCTGAGAACTGATGGAATTAAGTTTTTCCGGTGCGACACGTACAATAACTTCTCCGGCAGGAGTTGGTGTTCCCCCGGCACTTAAAATATCAAGGTCTTTTTGTTCAATAATGGCATCTTTTTCATCGATAACAGCATCTTTTTCTTCAATGGTTTTCTTTAAAGTGACAATTTCATTGGCGAGAGCCTGCTGTTCTCTTTGTTTCATATTCTTTTCCAAAGTCTTTTTATCAATTAAAGATTCTACAACCGGTGTTTCGTCGGAAAATTCTTCTTCGTAGGTTTGCTCAATTCTTTGGGCAACCGGTGCAGGAACACCATTATCTGTCATCATATTATTGAGAAGTGCAGGACTTAATACCAATTCTTCATCGGAATTTGTTTCGTTTTGCTGTTCAATCATTTCCTGCAGATCATCCTGAAAATCCATCATGGTACTTTCACTGATTTCCGGATGCTCATCAAGAATGTCAAGAACCAGATGTTCAAACACATCTTTTTGAACAGTTGCCGTACGCTTTGCAGGACAACCAAGAAAATCTTCCATCATTTCTTTGTGTGGTTCTTTGGTGTTTCTTGTGTAGAAAATAGCTGAGTGAATATCAGTGCTTCGCTCACTGAATGCAGGGAAAATAAATCCTGTTTCCGGAGCGCCTACTACCCAGTCACGAATTCTTGAACCGATACGGTGTTCATCTGCACGATATCCAAGAGCTGCTTTGGAAAGTGTTACCGGACAGATGGAACAAAGCAGGTATTCGTACACTTCTTCCGATTCGTCAAGAGCCTGATTGTCCTCTGTTTTCGTAATGACATCGTATACGTCGTGGAACAAAAGAATTAGGTAATTTCCAGGGAAATCATAAGTTTCAATGATGCGGTCAAAAAACAAATCAATCATTTCTTCATTTTTTAATTTTGTTTCGCGAAGTCCCATAAGAAACTGCTGTTTTCCACCGGCTTCTTCCTCTTCTTTTGGAAAAGAAAGTTCCAATAAATTATTATGTACCGTTCCCGACATAGTTTTCTTGGCAATGTCCAAATATTTATGCATTTCGTCCTCGTCAAGATTTAAAAATGTCTCATGAAGTTTTACGATTTTATTTTTTTCGTTATCTATGTAGCAACCGGCCATTTTTGTAAAGCTGCAACCGGTTTTAGTCAGCCTTTTCTTTAATTCGGCAATGTCTTTCTTATTCATTTTTGGTAATCCCCTTTGTTTTTTATATGTTCATTATTATTTTTCATGTTTATTAGTATAACTGTTTTTAGTGGGGGGTGCAAGGTATAGTGTAGTTGTTTTTTTAGCAAAATTATGCTATAACATAGAAGAGTATATTTCGCGTTATTGTTCGGAGATTGAACAGTAAATATTTCGTATTACGATGGAAAATACCTATTGATTATATAAAATGTTCTCTCGAAATTTTTGTATAAAAAGACTTCGGGAGTACGTTGAAATGTTCTCTCGGAATCTCCTTTATACCATAATTTCGGCTATATTTTCCTTGGATGTTCTCCATTTCCTCGTCGTACACACCGTGTA
>CADBNB010000292.1 GCA_902795895.1 uncultured Lachnospiraceae bacterium
ATCCAAGAAAAATCTATCTCGAAATTCTTGCATAAAAATACTCCGAGAGTCCATTAAATCTACTCTCATCATCTTTTTTATACCATACTTTCAGACGTTATTGCAACTATACTTGATTCGCAAAATGAACTCCCCACAACCGACTTCGTCGGATGGGGTTTCTATGATGAATGGAATGAATTCCATTCATGCATCCCTGTAACTGTAGCTATGCTACTGTTACAGCATATGGGATGTTCACGATCCCTCTATCCCATTCGCTAACGTTTGGGAATACTTTTCTTATGGTGTTTGCTGCACCATTGATATCTGCATTACTGTATGTACCATCACCATGTTTATACAGACCTCGTTTTACTCTGGTCCCTGAAAAACTTAGATTTGGATTTTGATCTTTTTGATAGACCGGCATTTCATCTAAAGCAAGAAAATCAGCTTTTGATGTATAGCTTTCTTCTGTCATTACAAGTCGAATACCATATTCCTCAAGTTTATATCTTAACATGTTTGCAAATACGAGAAATGGTATTTGCACAAAGTGTTGGTTGTTTACATGTCCAAGATTAATCTCTTGTTTTTGCATAGTGTTGTGACCGATGATTACTAAATCAATGTTGTTGTCTTTTGCGTAATTGGCTACATATCTGCTTATTTTATGCAGTTTATCCTTCATCTTGCAATTGCGTTTATAGTGTAAACGTTCCATACGTTTGGTGGAATATTGCTGATTGCACAGCATAGCTTCTTTCTTTAATTTGGCAAGACGCTTGTTATAGTAATGGTTTAACGATTTTAATGTTCTTCCATTGATGAGCATTGGCTCTAACTTACAGTTATTTGTCACAGAACAGAAGTTGTTGAGTCCCGGATCTATTCCGAGTACTCGTAATTCACCAAAATCTTTACGTTCTTTGAAACTATCAATTACCTGTTTGTCCGTTCTATCGTCTACAATATTTGCAGAATCTGCATACTCTAGCACGACGTCAATTACAAATACATTCGCATGTTTTTTTATGCGCACTTCCTTTAGCTTGTCGTCACATGCTGATAAACCAAGATTGAGCTTTGTTTTAGTACCAGGCATTTTCAAAAAATGTGCGTTCTGGATTTTACATATTTGATTTGTCAATATTGCAGTGGAAAGAGCATTTTCTTTTTTGTACTTTGGCATTCGTGGTCTTCCGTTAAATAAGCTACTATTATTCTTATATGTTTTTAAGGCGTTGAAAAATGACTTATAGTCTCTAAGTAATAGCTTTAATATTTGTTGATTTGCCTGAGAGAATATACCATAGTATGCAGCATCTTTCGTTTGCTTAAGGACATAGTCCAAGCTTCCGTAAGTCATCCACTTAGTAGATGGTTCATATTTTGTTTCTCTTGTCACGCTACGAATTAACTGAAATACACTCATTTGATTAGCTGTAAGTGGCTTAAAACACTCAAAATCACGTATAGCAGTTGCATACTGACGTAAAATATAGTTCGCTCTATTGTACAACTTGGATGCATTTGTGCATGTATTCTTGCAATAAGAATATAGTTTATGACCAGGTTTGATGTGATACTGCATTGTTCTATACATTTTTTACTTGCCTCCTTTCGATTAAAATTATATGATAGTAATATCAGCAATCTAATTATAACATGTTTTACACTTGAAAGCAAACATATATTCGATATATATTGAATTAATGAAAGGTGGATGATTATGGAATACAATCGAAAGGCTCATTCTGTGTATTTGCTAACCTATCATATTGTATTGGTTACTAAATACAGAAGACCAGTGATTTCAAATGAAATTGGTGATTTTATGAAGCAACACGCAGACTATTTATGTGATCGAATGAATTGTGAGATGATTTCGGCTGAAACAGACAGAGATCACATGCACCTGATGGTATCGATGCCTCCAGATTTAGCACCAAGTAAACTAATTGGTGTCTTAAAAACACAGCTTTCAAAAGAGGTAAAAAAATATTACAAATCCGAGATAGAAAAATATTTATGGAACGACGCACCTTTTTGGACAAGCAGTTATTTTATTGCAACCACTGGAACAACTATTATGGAAAAAGTCAAAGAATACATAGAAAATCAAAGAACTGACAATCACAAACGTAAATATGTAAAGTCGGGAAAATACAAAAAGGGCAAGCAATAGCTTGCCTAAGATGGAGCAATTCATCTCACAACCGACTGCGTCGGATGGAGTTTTCTTGCTAAATTACGATAATATATTATATACTAAGGCGTGAAAAAAATTAATGTTCTGTGTTTGACGGAAATAGCGATAAAATGGCTATTGAGTACATTGATAAAAAATAAATGCAACTATAATCATAAATAAATGAGAAAAACGCTCTGCAGGTATTATTAAGCCGAGCAAATGTTTGAGAAAAGGATAGAATATTATGACAGAAATAGAAAAATATTATAATAAATTTAACGAGGAAAAAAGATTAAACAGCCGTCATGGTAAGGTAGAGTTTATTGTTTCCATGAAATACATTCATGAGTATTTAAAAACTATGGATAATCCTAAAATTCTGGATGTGGGAGCCGGAACCGGAAGATACAGTGTGGCTCTTGCCGAAGAAGGATATGATGTGACTGCTGTGGAACTGGTAAAGTACAATTTAGGAATTTTAAAGCAAAAAGGCAGTTCAGTAAAAGCCTATCAGGGAGACGCCAGAAAACTAAAGCGTTTTAAGGACGACAGTTTTGATTTAACCCTTGTATTTGGACCAATGTATCATTTGCACGGAAAAGAAGAAAAAGTAAAAGCCTTGAGTGAAGCAGTCCGGGTGACGAAAAAGGGCGGTATTATTCTGGTGGCATATGTGATGAATGATTACGGTGTCATGATTTATGGCGTGAGGGAAAATCATTTAAAAGAAAGTGTGGAAACAAAAATGTTAGCGGAAGATTTTCATATTGCTTCTAATCCAGAGGAATTGTACGATTATGTGAGAATCGAAGATATTGATGAAGTAAATAAAGAAGTGTCCGTAGAACGTATAAAAATCATTACACCGGACGGACCGGCAAATTATATGAGACGGGAAGTAAACGCCTTGGATGAGGAAAGTTATGAGATTTTTATCAAGTATGTGTTAAGTATTGCAGAACGGCAGGATATGATAGGGGCTGCCGCCCATACCGTAGATATTTTAAAGGTGTGTAAGTAATGATTTGGCAGCAAAACTCGTTGTCTTCTGTGCCGTGGTTTAGCACGGGTAAAGAGATTCGTCATATTTTATGCAGCCAGTTGTGGGTAGTTCATGAATGTAGCCGGCTTGAGTGTAGTAGGGTGGAATTAGAATAGCTTAAAAATGGAAATAAATTGCAAAAATGTAAGAAAAAGGGTATAATGAAAAGTAGAAGATTGTGTACATTAGATAAAATGTAAGGGGAAAAGTGCCAAGCTAAACGCTCGTGAGAATATATACAGGTACAGAAAGAAACAGAAGTATATGATTTTGGGGCAAAAGGATTGATAGTGATTTTTGAGATAAACAGGGAGAAAGAGACTAGATAGAAGTATTTGGGGGAATGCTTATGAACGGAAGAAGTAACCAATATTTTCGGGAGTACACGGAACGAAATATTCAGACGCCGAAAAAATTATTGTTATTAAAGCATAATCATAATTTATTTTTGAATGCGGAGGATATGAAGGATTTAAACCTTGGTGAGTACGGGCATATGATGTATTATCATAAATTTACACAGGGTACAATCCTTAGTCCTTATGAGCCATTCCTTGATGTAATTGCGTCCGGCTGGTCACATTACGGAGGAAAGGATAGCGATTTGGATTTTTTACTGGAACAGGCACAGGTATATCCTTTGCACAGAAAAATGATCAAGAGCTATATCATTAGTGGAAAAGCAGTACGTTCAGAACATGTTATATTTGGTGAAGTAGATTTTGAAAAGAAGTTATTTCAAGAAGCGGTTGCAAATATTATTGAGTGTATGTGTGAGAAGAGTCCATTTACTATTATATTGGATAATATTTCTATGGCGTCTTGCTCTACATTTCAAGTAATTGAGGAGCTTGTAAAGAAAGAGGATATTAAACTCAAGATTTTTGCAATTATGGACGTTGTTTGTGAACCAATGAAATTTGCGGCTGCAGCATTAAATCGTTTTGAGCGTTTTTGTAATGAGCAGGAAGTTATTGAGCATTCTTATGTGGAAAATGAACAGCAGACAGTTACCGTTGAAAACTTTTTGGAAAAACCAAATTTGAAGCGTCTTAGTAATTTAGTAGAGATGCTGGATTATGAAACTGCAAAGTATTATTTAAAATCCATTTTGGATTATCGTGAGGTGGATGGATCCTATGAAAAAACTGAAGAAAACTATGATTTGATTACGCTATATGTGAATTTGTTTTTTGTTTTGGGAGAGTATTCTTACGCTTTGGCATTGCTTGATCAGATGGATAAGTATGTGGCAAATGTGGAACCGGATTGCTTTTTTAAGAGATGGAATAATATGTATCTGCGCGTTATGGCACATTTGTATAGTGGAAATGTTGTGCAGATGAAAGAATATCTGGATAGGTTGCGTGCCATGGTTTCTGAAACCAATGATAAACGAATGATGTATGCCTATGAATTGTTAGATATTATGGCTTCTTATTCGGGATGGAAAGATTTGTGGATTTCAGATCAGGATTATGAAGTGTCACAAGGGTTGCTTGATTGGATGGAGGAACTGGGATGGTGGAACCATCTAGCCCATGTATATTTGTATTGTTATGATAGTGATTATCACAATTTCCAAACTACAGATGGCATTGAAAAAAGGATAACTCATGTAAATAAAGCCATAGAAATCGGACTCAGATTGAAAAATTATCAGTTTGTACATGAGTGCTATCGTAAAAATATCATGCTGGCATCTATACATGGTTATTTTGATGTTTGTATTTACTTTTACAATAAAGCTTTAAGTCTGGCAAAGAAAACAGGTGATGTGTTACAGGAAGCAGGAATATACAACGGTATTGGATACAGTAATTGTGGTATGGAACGATGTGAGGAAGCACATAAATACTACAATAAAGCTTTGATTATCTTTAGTGATTACGGAAATGCGGATGATGTAATTGAGTCATTGTATAACATGGGTATGAACTGTATTTTTGCCGAAGATTATGAAAATGGTAGTGAACATATGCTTCTTGCAGCAAACATTCTTCGGATACTTCGAATGAGTACTATACGTGTATGTAATATGTCAAAGTTATTTGGATTGATTGCTCTTGCTTGTTATCGGAGAGGAAGCATATCCCAGGCAAATTTATATCATAGCAGGGCGAAACAGTACTTAGGACATATACTTGGAAAAGAAGATGAGAGAGAGCAAAGATATTGTGATGATAGTATGTTTTTGTATTATTTGCTTGAAGGAATGGTTTTTAACGATAAAAAAGAGTATAAAAATGCAGCAGCAGCATTAGTTTCAGCAGAATTTTATATGAATCGTTCTACCGGTTCTAAGTTTTTGACCATACCTGACTATACCATCGAATATGCCAAAGCTATGCGGGGATTAGGTAATGAAAAACTGGCAAAAATGAGATTGATGGAAACTATCGATTTTTGCAAAGAAAAGAAGTTTGTTAATTGCGAAGAACGTATGTTGGTTGCTTTGGGAAAAATGGACGAAAACAGCCGTCACAAGTTAGCACCGATGCCATTGGAAAATATTTCACAACAGGAAATTCTTGAAAAGGTGCGTATTGTCGGAGAAGAGGGACAGATGCAGGGAATGGTTCGTACCATCCGCTTTTTTACACTCCTTCAAAGAATGCTTAACCAAATGGGAAATGGAATTCAGAGTTGTGTAGAGAAAATCTTTCCAGTATTTGAAAGTAACTATTTTGTAGATCGAGTTTTTGCGATTCGTTGTAAAAATGGAAATAATAATGTATTATACTCTGATTTGGATTTTGAGGTAAAACAGGATGAAATTGATCAAATAGTATCTTTTTTCAAGGAACATCCTTGTGGAATTGTTTTGTCAAAAGACGGAACTAGACAGGATGAATACCAAAAGATAAATACTGTGTTTGAAAAGGCTCGCGTATTTTCGATGATTGCTGTTCCAATTATGGAAAAGGAAGAAATGGTAAGCGTATATATTACCTATATTGTTATGCGGGACAGCTGGGTTTATAATCAAGAACGAACCATTTTGGATAGTGAGGATTTGGAAATCTTTAGCTATATGTTTGGACAGATTACAGGTGCAGTTATCCGTACAGAAATGCAAAATGAGGTTGTTGAAGCGAATGAACGGTTGCGTGAGCAGATGGAAGAAATGCGTAAGATTAAGGAACAGGCAGAGCAGGCAAATGTTGCAAAATCAACCTTCCTTGCCAATATGAGTCATGAGATCAGAACGCCGTTAAATGCCATTATCGGTATGACGGAGATTGTGCTTAGAGAAGAAATGTCAAAGGAACAGAGGGTTTACTTAAAACAGATGCATTATGCGGAGAAAAACCTTCTTGCCATTATTAACGATATTCTTGACTTCTCAAAGATTGAATCTGGAAATATGGAAATTCGTGAAAATGCATATGACCTTAATATGTTATTGACGGATGTAGAAAATATTCTTGTTACGAGAATAGGAGAAAAAAGCATACAGTTACGCTTTATGATTAATCATAAGATACCAAAATTCCTTATCGGTGATGATGTAAGAATTAGGCAGATGATCATTAACTTAGCGAACAATGCCATTAAATTTACAGAACGCGGTTCCGTTGGTATCTGGGTGGATTATGAAAAACGTAGCCAGGATCAGATTATGTTAAAAATCAGTATTCGAGATACGGGAATTGGTATCAGAAAGGAAGATATTGATAAGTTGTTCCACTCTTTCCAACAGGTAGATGAAGCACGAAACCGTAAGATAGAAGGTACAGGATTAGGACTTGCCATTACAAAGGAAATGGTGGAGCTTATGAATGGTGAGCTTACGGTGGAGAGTGAATATGGAAAGGGAAGTACATTTTCATTTTCTATTCCACAGACTGTGCTTGCGGATGAGGCTCCGGAGGTTCAAAAGGCTGAAGCAAAACAGGATTTCAAATTTGAAATGCCGGACGCAAAATTGCTTATTGTGGATGATAATCTGATGAATCGTCAGGTGGCAGTGGGACTTCTAAAACCACTTAAGATGAAAATTGATACGGCATCCAGTGGTAAGGAGGCTATCGAATTAGTACAGGAAAATGATTATGACCTTGTGCTGATGGATCACATGATGCCAGAAATGGATGGTATTGAGGCAACAAAAAGAATTCGTGCACTTCCTGGACAAAAATACAGGGAATTACCGATTATTGCCCTTACAGCAAATGCTGTAAATGGTGTGAAGGAAATGTTTATCAAAGAAGGCATGGATGATTTTGTTTCTAAACCAATTGAATTACCGAAGATGATTGACATTTTGAAAAAATGGCTGGTTGCAAAAGAAGAGATTAAGCGAAGCGAAAAAAATACAGAGAGAATGCTTCAGAAAAATGGATTGCCACTCATTCAGGACATTGATACGGATGAAGCATTAAGTAATTCCGGAAGTGTTGAGATGTTTTGGCGATTTGCTGAGCTGTTTTATCAGACCATAGACAGTAGAGCTGAAATGATTAAACGATACGCAAAGCATGGTGATATCAAGAACTATGTAATTGAAGTCCATACGCTCAAGAGTTCTGCAAAATTAATCGGTGCAAAGAAATTGATTGGTATTTCAGAACAGTTGGAGAAAGCAGGAAAAGATAAAGACTTAAATGTAATTGCAAATCAGACGGAAACACTTTTGGATAGTTTTAAACAGTACAAGGGAATTTTGGAACCTTTCATGAAAGAACGAGGAAAGGTGTCTAAGAAAATTATTTCGAAAAATGAACTTGTAGAAAAATTAAATGATGTCTTAATTGCTTTGGAAGAATTTGATATTGATAAGGTGGAAAAAATGATCAGTGAATTGGAAAAATATTCGTATGATGACACCTTCGACCGAGTAATGACTGACTTGAAAGTTGCGGTAGAAAATGTATCTTTTGAGGAGGGACGTCAGGTAGTGCAGGACTTTTTGATGCTGTTTTAGAAAGTTTGAGTATGTCTAAAAAAGGACGGTTCGAAAGAATCGTCCTTTTTTCTTGTGGCATATAAGATATAATGATATAATGGATAATTGAGTGGAGTAAAAATGGTTTCTCGGAGACCTTTTATAAATGAAGGGAGTAAAAAGATGGCTAGAAAATGTAGTGTGCAAAGAGCACAACAGAAGATGGGCGGTTTTGCCAGTGCAAAGAAAAATTTTGTAATCCAATATCAGGGAAGAGAACGTTCCCAGGAAAATTTGTTAAATCTGATAAAAAATGAAATTAGTACGAAGGGCGTGGAAGATGGAGATATCCAGTCACTTGACGTGTATGTTAAACCAGAAGAACATGCAGTGTTTTATGTGGTAAATAAAGAAATCAGTGGGCAGATAGCTTTTTAGTATTAGTATTTTACGTTAAGGATGAATAAAATGTTCTCTCGGAATCTCCTTTATACCATAATTTCGGCTATATTTTCCTTGGATTTTCTCCATTTCCTCGTCGTACACACCGTGTAC
>CADBNB010000293.1 GCA_902795895.1 uncultured Lachnospiraceae bacterium
AATTGTTTAGCTTGACCATATGCTTTTTTTGGTGTGCAATACCGCGGTCGCGCTAGAGTTTTGCAAGCAAAACTCTTTGTTCAAGAACAAAGATATTGACGGATGTCAAAGGTAGGAGAAGTTTTTAGTCGATATACTAAAATATAGACGATAGACGGTTGTGGACATTGATGAGAATGACGTGATAGAAAAAACAGGTGCGAAGTTTGTTGAATAGAACGGATTAAATTAAAGGGGATGGGACTATGCAAAGATTGAAAAAATATGTTTCATTGTTTATTATGATGGCTATGCTGATAGTACTTTTGTTTCCAACGACCGATGTACAAGCAAATGAGAAGGATCCGCAGTGTGAATTGCTTAATCCGAAATTACTTGCCACCTATGGGGATATTGAAGTATGGGGCGAGGAGAAGTATGCATTTACCATTCCTTGTGACCGTATGCCTATTTTTCAGCTTGAGATTCGGAATACAGGCGACGATTATCAGTATTTTCATTATGAAAATGATATTAAAATTGATGCACCGGCGGATGTATCTTCCCATCTTTGGGTAGGAACTGTTCATCCACAGTGGAATTTTCATCTAAAGCCCCATGAGACCGGTAGGATGCAGGTGTCTATTGAAGTTATGAATAAGGACGGGCTTAAGAACAAAGCGAACCAAACCGTAAATGTTATTGTTCCTATCAAAACCCGCAAAGCCGAGCGTGATGGCTCTTACTTAGAAGAAGAAAAAAGTTATGAACTTACGCTTAATTCAAGCATGACTACAATAGCGAAAAACAGCCTTATTAAAGGCAAACGCTGTACGGTAAAACTTTGCGGATATCTGAAAAATAGTGCTGGAAAACCGTTGAAAAATGCAAATGTAATGATTTCAAGCGGTTGGGCGCTTTTTAATTCTGTTTTTACAAATAATAAGGGATATTATTCCGTAAAAGTGATGCCTTACTACAGTAATTACCGCCAGATGTGGAGCGAATATGCGATTACGCCTAGGGTAAAGGGATATAAATCGAAAACCATTATTGTAAAACCTTCCACGAAGACGATAACGAAGAATATTAAGCTTACGAAACAAAATTCGAAGCTTACCTATAAACAGACAAAAAAGATGAATTTACAGATTCAGGCATATGATTTGGATGCATCCCTTGATGGAAATGTCATTGCGACGGTTCCATTTCATACATTGCTCTCAAAAGATAAAACAGAGGGAAAGAGAGCATTAACCGTTGTTACTAAGACGGGAAATGTGCTTTTTACAAAAGAATTACCATCTGAAACGCCGTATGTGGATGTTTCTGACGATGGACAATACATTTTAATTACGAGCGAATTTTTGGGAGATCATGCATCGAATGCCGTGATTTTCGATAAGTCTGGAAATGAGCTTTATCGTACGCCGGATGAGATGCCTTGTCTGAATGAATTTACTGGGGAATTTATGCGAAATAAAACAATTGAAAGTTATTGTGCACGTCTGTCTCCGGATAATTCGCTTTTGGCGTATTCGTCTACAGACGGAGACTTGTGGATTATTGATTGGCAGACAAATGCAATTCTTTGGCAAACTAAGGTGGATGGACAGATTCGAACATTGGATTATTCCGAAGATGGGCTTCTTTATCTTACATGTGGCACAGGCTATGCGATGTGCTATGACTTGCAAACCGGAATGTTGATGTGGAAAACGTTTATTCAAGGCTGGGGTACAGAAAGCACCCTTTCAAGCAAATATTTTATTACAACAACAAAGAGCGATGGCTATGCGCTCCTTGTACTTGACCGTAAAACCGGTGAAAAAGTATGGGATTACCCTGTTGATTGCAGGGGAACATTTATCTCTGTTTCTCCTGATGAGAAGAAGTTATGGTGGGGAAATGATAAAGGTGGTGACTATACTCCGGTCAATTCGGCAACATTTGACTTAAATACAGGAAAACTACTGACAACCTTTATGACGAATGGAAAATACAACAGTATGGCTGCAAAATGGAGTTCGGACGGAAAACGGATTCTTATCAAGAATGGACAAGGTTTTGGAGTATATAATTCTTCTACCGGAGAACCTTATTATGAGAAGAAAGTTGTCTCTGACAAGACCGCGGATTCCCTTTGTTTTTCACTCTATGCGTCGGATGATCTTAAGTATGTGGTTGCAGGATTTAATACCGATACGAGTTTTCGATTTGGTGGAAGTCTGTACTTTTTAAAAAAACAGTAGTACGTCAATGAAGTTGATTTACAAAGTTCCTATGAAAAATGTTATACTATAATACGGAACTAAGAATAGATAACAGTTTAGAGTAATGCATTTGAAAAAAGGGAGGATTTTATGAAGACAGTAATTATCAATGGACAAAATCACAAAGGATCTACCTATCATATTGCACGAATGTTAGCAGAGAAAATTGACGGTGAAATCGTAGAATTTTTCCTGCCAAGAGATTTTGGAGAGTTTTGTGGTGGATGTTGCCTGTGCTTTTCGGTAAGTGAAACAAAGTGTCCCCATTATGAGAAAATATCACCCATTACCAAGGCTTTGGATGAGGCGGATGTGATTATTCTTGCCAGTCCGGTGTATGTATATCATGCAACAGGTGCAATGAAAGCATTCTTAGATCATTATGGATATCGCTGGATGGTACATACTCCGGAAGAAACCATGTTTCATAAACAGGGAGTTGCGATTTCTACTGCGGCAGGGGCTGGTATGAAATCTACCAATAAAGACATGAAAGACAGTTTGTTTTTCTGGGGAGTTGGAAAAATCTATCAATACGGTAAAGCAGTGGCTGCAAATCGTTGGGATGGTGTAAGTGACAAAAAGAAAAAAGAAATTGAAAAAGCCACTGATAAGATGGCAAAACAAATCAAAGCAAAGCATGGAAAAGTGAAAGTTACGCTAAAAACAAAAGCCTGGTTTTACATAATGCGTATGCTTCATCAAAGAGGCTTTAACGAACGAGATGATACGTATTGGAAAGAAAAAGGCTGGCTTGGTAAAGCCAGACCTTGGAAGTAAAACATGTATTTCAACAGAATGCAGGCATGCATTCTGTTGATTACGTCAAAATATTATTCCACCTTAACTTTCGAGATAGTCTGAATTTCTTTTTATATCAGGTCATCTATCAAAGTGAGGCTTGATATTGTTTCTGCTTTTTCTTGCATTTTATTGCGCAAACAATAAAAAGAATAAGAGCTATAATTATTAAGAATGTCCATATATTTCTAAAGATTACGAATGATAATTCGAATAAAAACGCATAAGCAAATTTCGAACCATTTAAATCCCATATTCCTGGGGTGAAAAATAATTTTTTAGGGTTTGTAAACAATGTAGTATTAAACTGAGTTTGTAAGATGCAAAGCATGATTACACAAAGTGATAAACCGGAAATCGAATATCCGAACAGTCGTTTGTAAAGTTCAGCGTAGGACTGCTTGTCGGAAAATAATTCTTCCGTGGTATTTGGTGTCATCTGTTCAAAATAATGCACACCGCTATTTTGGCTACCACGGATGTGTTTCCATCCTGCATCTTCATACATTGTCAGATAATCATCGTATTCTTCTTTTTTAGAAAAAGTCCGGTAATCAATTCTTACTTTTGGAATGAATGCATCCTGGCATTTGGTGAAAATATATTTGAATGTATTGTTATTGACATACTGCAATTTGTAGCCTTTTTCACGATAACTGTCAATAAAGTGCTCTTCCTTTTCGATATCCACAATAAAAATTTTATGTATAACAATTCTTTCTTTACTCATAACGATTCCTCCGTTTTAATTATGTGTTCTCTCGAAATTCTTACATAATAGACTCCTGGAGTGCGTTTATAAATGTAAGCTGTCTGCAATAGAAATCATAGATCGCAATCGATTGGTTTCTTCTTTCAAAATATCCATACCTGCATCAGTAATCTGGTAAACTTTTCTTCTTGCATCGTCACTTGGTACGGATTTTATCCATTTTAGTTTCATAAGATTATCAATGGCACCATACATAGTGCCGGCAGCAATTCGGACATTTCCGTCGCTTAATTCTTCAACTTTTTGCATAATGAGATATCCATGTCCCGGTTCTATCAGTGCAATTAAAATAAGATATGTGGTCTCTGTAAGTGGCAAATACTTGCTTCTATTCATCAATAATCACTCCTTTTTAGTTATAAATTTAAACTATATAGTTCAACTGTATAATTGAATTATATACAGTCTGACTGTATATGTCAACTATATATTGAAAAAAATTTTGAAATATCGTTTTTCAGCGTAGTTCTGGGGGTAAGGTAAATGTGTGCTTGTTTGAATGCAACTAAAATTAACATAAGATCCATTTTTTTGACAAGTTCGGTTGGTGGAAAGATGCGCAACTATAGTTTACAATATTCATATCATTCGAAAACATGATAGTTTTAGAAAACGTATCCAGCGTTTCAATTGGATGGAGTGAGTTTTTCACTTGAAAAGGGAAGAATTGCCGGATTGTATCATAGTAGTAGCAGCGGACGAAGTCATGGTGGTGGCGGACATCACAGATAACAGTAAATGTGAGTATTTAGAATTATATTAGTAAGTTCAAATATGTAACAGAATTGAAAATAAACTGTAACTAATAACTTGGAAATTTGTGGTAAAATAAATATTGTGGTATAAGAAAAAAGATTAGAGTTATGAACCCTAATCTTTTTTTGAAGAATGTGAGAGTTGACGTCCATCAAACATAAAGGATGTCAAGGCTTAAAAAAAGAGGGAGATGAAATCTATGAAGCGAATGAAAATAAAGACTACCATTACGTTATTGGTTTTGATTGTCGTTGTTTTTACAAGCGTAATGGTTGGAGGATTTAGTGCCAAGTATTCCAGTGATATTATGAAAGATCAGGCATCGGATAATCTAGTAAAGAGTATGAGTGAGCAGGCTACGTCGCTTGATGATAAGATAAGTAATGTAGAGCGTTCCGTGGAAAGTTTGTCAGATGCCGTATATGAAGCTATTGCGGATTTTGACAAATTTCAAAAAGATTCTTCTTATGAAAAAAAATGTACAGAAAGTTTAAAGCAGACGGTAACAAGTATTCAGAAAAACACAGATGGTGCCATTACCTGCTATATTCGTTACAATCCAGAGTTTACAAATCCTACTTCCGGAATATTTACAAATCTTTCAGATGGTAAACTGGAATTTCTTGAGCCTACGGATTTTTCCGTGTATGACAAGAGTGATGCTGCACATGTGGGATGGTATTATATACCGGTTCAAGCTGGACAGCCTATTTGGATGGAACCATATCTGAATGAAAATATTAATGTGTATATGATTTCCTATGTAGCACCATTATTTATTAATCAGACGGAATTAGGAATTGCAGGTATGGACATTGATTTTACTGCAATGAAAGAGACGGTATTAGGTTCGACGTATGAAGAAAACGGTTATGGTTTTCTTTTAAATAAAGACAATATGGTCTTATGTCACAAAAATTACGACACAGGAACTGATTTATCTGCATCAGAAAAAAATATCAT
>CADBNB010000294.1 GCA_902795895.1 uncultured Lachnospiraceae bacterium
CAGGTGAGTCACTCACATAGAAGAAATAACAAGATGTGGAAATCTAACGTAAAATCTGTAAAGGTTAAGGTTAACGGTGTAGCAAAGAAGATGAATGTATGTACTTCTTGCCTTAGATCAGGATTAGTAGAACGTGCGTAGTGTTATAAAAGAACCGGCTTTGAGCCGGTTCTTTTTTTAACAAAAAAATAGATTATAAGACAAAATAAATAAAAAACAGATAAATATAAGACAGAACAGTCCGGTGTTCAAAAAATACATGATTGTCATTCCTACGGCAATCCAAAATAGAATAAATCCCAACATTCGTTTCATATGGTACTCCTTTGATGGAAAATGTTTGAAGAAAATTGCAAGAATTGGTAACACTATATGTATTATTATATGATTATTATTTGGAAATATCCGTTTTTCTAGAATGATATAAAAGTAGAAATATCCAACTAAGTCACGCAGTCAAGATTTGAACTGCTTTATTTTTCTGACTTGGTTGAAATGTTAGATAAAATCGAAAGAAAAGAAAAAATAGGGTAGAAAAATGAATGGGAATAAGTTATACTAAGTGTGTATATGCATTTTGGCATATATAATAATATGACGTAAAGATGATAGGAAGAGACAGATATGAATACTATACTATTATAGGAAGGGTGTATAGATATGAAGGGACATGTTGCAAATTCACAAGGCGATATCGCTATTGATAACGAAGTAATGGCAAAGTATGCTGGTTCAGCTGCAATCGAGAATTTTGGTATTGTCGGTATGGCTTCTGTGAGCATGAAAGATGGATTAGTTAGGTTACTAAAAAAAGAAAGCGTTAGCCGTGGTGTTAACGTAGTTGTTGATGAAGAAAATAAACTACAGATTGATTTACACATTATTGTTGCATATGGAGTGAATATTAATTCTGTATGTGAAAACTTAATTGGAAATGTAAAATACCGCGTAGAAGAGTTTACAGGTATGGAAGTAAGCAAGATCAGTGTTCTTGTAGAAGGTGTAAGAGTAGTTGATTAAGGAGGACGAAATTGTGAGTGTCGTAAGTATTGATGCAGCATTATTTCAGAAAATGTTTTTGGCAGGAGCTAAAAATATAGAAGCAAGAAAGGAATATATCAATGAATTAAATGTATTCCCTGTACCAGATGGAGATACAGGAACAAACATGACATTGACTATTCTGGCAGCAGCAAAGGAAGTTGTAGCTATTGAAAATCCTGAGATGGAAAGCCTTTGTAAGGCAATTTCCGGCGGTTCTTTGCGTGGAGCCAGAGGTAACTCAGGTGTTATTTTATCTCAGTTATTCCGTGGATTTACCCGTGGTATTCAGGGTGAAGAAGTTCTTACGGTTCCTGTTCTTGCAAAAGGATTTGAAAATGCTGTAGAGACAGCTTATAAGGCAGTCATGAAGCCAAAGGAAGGTACAATCCTCACCGTTGCAAAAGGTGGAGCAGATAAAGCAGTTGCTATGGCTCATGAGACAGATGATGTACAGGTATTTTGTGAAGCGGTTCTTGCACACATGAAAGAAGTGTTGGATAAGACACCGGATATGTTACCTGTTTTAAAAGAGGCAGGTGTAGTTGATTCCGGTGGACAAGGATTAGTTACTGTCCTTGAGGGTTGTGTTGATACTTTGATGGGAAAAGAAATCGATTTTGACAGCTTGAAATTAGAGCCTGTGAAAAAGATTGCTTCTACCATGGATTCTAGTGAAGTATCTACAGCAGATATTAAGTTTGGTTATTGTACTGAGTTCATTATTATGTTAGAAAAAGAATTTACTATGGATGATGAACTTGCATTTAAGGGATACTTAAGTGGTATCGGTGATTGTGTGGTTGTTGTTGCAGATGATGAAGTTGTTAAGGTTCATGTGCATACAAATGATCCAGGACTTGCTATTCAGAAAGCTTTGACTTACGGTGCACTTAGCAATATGAAGATTGACAACATGCGCTTAGAGCATCATGAAAAAGTTATCAAAGAAGCTGAGAAGAAGGCTTCTGAGCAGGCACCTGCTGCACAGACTGAGGCTACACCTAAGAAGAAAGATGAGCCAAGAAAACCATTTGGATTTATCAGTGTTTCTGTAGGTTCCGGTTTGAGCGAGATTTTCCTTGGACTTGGAGTGGATCATCTGATTGAAGGTGGACAGACTATGAACCCTAGTACAGAGGATATGTTAAATGCTATTGATGAGGTAAATGCAGATACAATCTTCATTTTCCCTAACAATAAGAACATTATTTTGGCAGCAGAGCAGGCAGCTGAATTGACAGAAGATAAGCAGATTATTGTAATTCCTACAAAGACGATTCCACAGGGTATTACTGCTATTATCAATTTTGTGGAAGATAAGACTGCAGAGGAAAACCGTGATAACATGATTGCAGAAATGCAAAATGTTAAATCAGGACAGGTTACTTATGCGGTTCGTGATACATCCATTGATGGAAAAGAGATTCACATTGATGATATTATGGGTATCGGAGAAAATGGTATTGAGGCAGTTGGAAAAGACGTACTTGAGACTACTATGGAATTATTGGAAACTATGATTGATGATGACTCTGAGTTAGTTTCTATTTTCTACGGTGATGGTGTGACAGAAGAGGATGCACAGAAAGTGGCAGACAAGGTTTTAGAAGCTCATCCGGATGTTGAGATAGAAGTTCAGTTTGGTGGACAGCCGGTTTACTATTATATTTTGTCAGTAGAGTAGGATGTATCTTTTGTTAGTGACAGTTTGTTAGTATGCAAAGGAAAACCTTAAAGAATTTAGTAAGCAAAGTGTGAAAATACATTTCGTGATAAATGTTTGAGAGAGTCAGGATGCTGGCTCTCTTTTCTGGTTTATGTGATGAGGTGCAATAGTGAAAGAAGAAGATTCGATTTTAAAAGTAAAAGGCGTGGGAGAAAAGATACAGAAAAAGTATGAAAAACTGGGAATATATACTGTGGGAGATTTATTGGAGCATTATCCTAGAAATTATGATGTGTATCAGCCTATTTGCAGTATCCGGGAATTAGTGGAGGGAGAGGTTTGTGCCATAGAAGGGGTGCTTGATGGAACGCCTAAATTGCACAAAGTCCGTAATTTACAGATTTTAAATTGCAATGTGACGGATGGAACAGCCACGGTGAAAGTTACCTGGTTTAATATGCAGTTTTTGATGCGAAGCCTTCATACTGGTATTCGCTATATTTTCCGTGGAAAGGTATCTGTAAAGAATGGAAGACTGGTGATGGAACAGCCGGAGATTTTATCAAAAGAACAGTTTTACAATCTGTTAGATAAACTTCAGCCGATTTACCCATTAACTGCCGGACTTACCAATAAATCTGTCAGCAAGTCCATTGCGGCAGCGTTAAAAGAGATTGACCTTAATGGAGATTATCTGCCGCTAGATATTCGAAAGAAATATGATTTGATTGAACGAAAAAAAGCGTTAAAAGCCATTCATTTTCCGGATAACAAAGAAAAAATGATTGATGCCAGAAGAAGAATTGTGTTTGATGAATTTTTCCTATTTGCACTGGCACTTCAACAGTTAAAAGCGAAAAATGAAACTCGTCAGAACAAATATGTGTTAGCAGAATGTGCAGAATGTCAGCAGCTACTTGAAAGTCTCCCTTATAAACTTACCGGTGCACAGATGCGTGCCTGGGAAGAAGTGAAAAAAGACGTGAGTGGCAATCGGGTGATGAATCGTCTGATACAGGGAGATGTTGGTTCCGGAAAGACGATTATTGCCGTTCTTGCATTGTTATTAAATGCCAAAAACGGCCATCAGGGTGCTATTATGGTGCCTACGGAAGTTTTGGCAAAACAACATATGGAGAGTTTTTGTGAGCTATTAGAGCCATACGGTGTGAAAGTGGAACTTCTCATTGGCTCTATGACGGCGAAGGAAAAACGTGTGGTTTATAAAAAGCTAAAAGACCATGAAGTGGATATTGTTATTGGAACTCATGCACTGATACAGGAAAAGGTAGAATATGACGACCTTGCCATGGTAATTACGGATGAGCAGCATCGATTTGGTGTGAAACAGCGGGAAAATTTTGCTGGAAAAGGGGAAGATGTACATATTTTAGTTATGAGTGCAACGCCGATTCCTCGTACCTTAGCCATTATCCTTTATGGGGATTTGGATTTGTCCATTATTGATGAGCTTCCGGGGGAACGACTTCCTATCAAAAACTGCGTGGTAAACACAGGATACCGCCCTAGTGCCTATCGTTTTATAGAAAAACAGATAAAGGAAGGCAGACAGGCATATGTCATCTGCCCTATGGTAGAAGAAAGCGAGTCCATCGAAGCAGAAAATGTCATGGATTATACAGAGCAGTTAAGGGCTAATTTACCGCTGAAAACCAATATTGAGTATCTTCATGGAAAGATGAAAGCAAAAGAAAAAAATAACATTATGGAGCGTTTTGCCGCAGGTGAAATACAGGTACTTGTATCCACAACAGTTGTTGAGGTAGGTATTAACGTGCCAAATGCAACGGTTATGATGATTGAAAACTGCGAACGGTTTGGTCTTGCACAGCTTCATCAGCTTAGAGGTCGCGTAGGCAGAGGAAAATATCAGTCTTACTGTATTTTTATGACGGGACATGAAAGCAAGGAGACAAAAGAGCGTATGGATATTATGGGAAAGACAAACGACGGTTTTGTGATTGCGGAGAAAGATTTAAAACTCCGTGGACCCGGTGATTTATTTGGAATACGGCAAAGCGGACTTTTGGAGTTTAAGATGGCAGATGTATTTCAGGACGCATCCATTTTAAAAGACGCCTACGAGGCAGCAGAGGAAATATCAAAGGCAGAAGTTCTTGATATGTATAAAAAATACGAAGGATTGCAAAAGAAGATTAAAATGTATACCAGTGATTTAAGTTTGTAAGAAAAATACCAATGGTTGGTAGTTTTTCTCTAGACATTTGTAAATGTATACGTTATAATCTTAATGTTATGGGTTTATTTTTGTGAAAATAAGCTTTGTTTATTAAGGGCAATACGAAAATTGTCGAATAAGCATTAGTAGAATATTGGTAGATTCATGACTGAGTTTAGGAGAAAAAGTTATAATATATACGAATTGGAGGTATATTGATGTATAAAATAGTAAAAAAGAGAGCATTGGCTGATAACATCGTATTGATGGATATTGAGGCTCCAAGAGTTGCAAAACATTGTTATCCTGGACAGTTTGTTATCGTAAAGATGGATGAGAAGGGTGAGAGAATTCCTTTGACAGTTTGCGATTACGACCGTGAAGCAGGAACTGTTACAATCGTGTTCCAGACAGTAGGAGCATCTACTCAGCAGATGGCAAAGTACGAAGTAGGAGAAGCATTCCGTGATTTCGTAGGACCACTTGGATGTAAGTCAGAATTAATCGACGAAGATCCAGAAGTATTAAAGAAGAAAAACATTTTATTTGTTGCCGGTGGTGTTGGTACTGCACCAGTTTATCCACAGGTAAAATGGATGAAAGAGCAAGGTTATGATGTTGATTGTATCATCGGTGCAAGAAATAAGGGCTTGATCATTCTTGAGGATGAGATGAAAGCAGTTGCTAAGAACACATATGTATGTACAGATGATGGTTCTTACGGTTTCAAAGGAAATGTTAATGACCAGATTAAAGACTTGGTAAATAACCAGGGTAAGAAATATGACCTTGTAATTGCTATCGGACCAGTTATTATGATGAAGTTTGTATGTATCTTAACAAAAGAATTGGGTATCCCAACAGTTGTTAGTATGAACCCTATCATGGTAGATGGAACAGGTATGTGTGGAGCTTGTCGTTTGACAGTTGGTGGAGAAGTGAAGTTTGCATGTGTTGACGGTCCAGAGTTTGACGGACATTTGGTTGACTTTGATCAGTCAATGAAGAGACAGCAGATGTACAAGACTGAAGAAGGAAGAGCAATGCTTAAACTTCAGGAAGGCGATACACATAAGAACGGCGGCTGTGGCTGTGGCGGAAACTAATCGGTAGCGGAAAGGAGATTATCATGGCAATCGAAGTAGATGTTATGAAGAGAGTTCCTGTTAGTGAACAGGATGCAAAAGAGAGAGCAACAAACTTTAAAGAGGTTTGTTTAGGATATAATTTAGAAGAAGCAAAGGCTGAGGCTTCTCGTTGTTTAAAATGTCAGAATGCAAGATGTGTTACAGGATGTCCTGTAAATATTGATATTCCTTCCTTCATTAAGCAGGTAGAAGAGGGAAATATTGCTGAGGCTTATAATGTAATCAGTCAGTATTCTGCACTTCCTGCTGTTTGTGGTCGTGTATGTCCACAGGAATCACAGTGTGAAGCAAAGTGTGTTCGTGGTATTAAGGGAGAGCCAGTTTCTATCGGTAAGTTAGAACGTTTTGTTGCTGACTGGGCTAGAGAAAATGGTGTTTCACCTAAAACTGCTGAATCAAAGAACGGAAAGAAAGTTGCAGTTATCGGTTCAGGTCCTGCAGGTCTTACTTGTGCCGGTGAATTAGCAAAGAAAGGTTACGATGTAACTATTTTTGAGGCACTTCATGAGGCAGGTGGAGTACTTATTTACGGTATTCCTGAATTCCGTTTACCAAAAGATACTGTTGTAGCAGCAGAAGTTGAAAACGTTAAGAAACTTGGCGTTAAGATTGAGACAAATGTTGTAATCGGAAAAGCTACTACAATTGATGAATTGATGGAAGAAGAAGGATTTGACGCAGTATTTGTTGGTTCTGGTGCCGGACTTCCTAAGTTTATGGGTATCCCGGGAGAAAGTGCAAATGGAGTATTTGCTGCCAACGAGTACCTTACAAGAAGTAACCTTATGAAAGCATTTTCTGATGAATACGATACACCAATCGTTGGTGGTAAGAAGGTTGCTGTTGTTGGTGGTGGAAACGTAGCTATGGATGCTGCCAGAACAGCACTTCGTTTAG
>CADBNB010000295.1 GCA_902795895.1 uncultured Lachnospiraceae bacterium
ATGTAAAGTAAGATGTTTTTGGTTTCCTGGAATACTGTTTGACATAATAATTCTCCTATCTACGCTGTCATAACATTGATAGAAGTGTATACGAAATTGAAGAATTGGAAAAAATCCCCTTGACATGAAAAAACCTTACATGGTATACTAGTCAAGCTAATGTGTGACCGTTCGGACAGGTCTGATTACATCGTTGCAAAAGACCGTTCGGATGAAAGAGTGGATTTAGCAGTAGAGTATAATTTGGAGAATGAATAGGATGAGGGCAAGCATTATCATATATAATAGTGCTATGTCCTTTTTTAGTTTTTAGAATAGGAGATTTAAATGGAAGCAGTTAGATTTGATGATTTAGAGTTGATGCCGCAGATTCAGAGAGCGGTGAAGGAAATGGGATTTGAGGAAGCCAGTGCTATTCAGGCAAAAGCGATACCTGTAGTTATGTCGGGAAAAGATATGATTGGACAGGCGCAGACAGGAACCGGTAAGACAGCGTCTTTTGGTATTCCTTTGCTTCAAAAAGTAGATCCGAAAAATAAGCATTTGCAGGCGATTGTTTTGTGCCCTACCAGAGAGTTGGCAATTCAGGTGGCAGACGAAATCCGTCGTTTGGCAAAATTTATGCACGGAGTAAAAATTCTTCCGATTTACGGCGGTCAGGACATTGTAAAGCAAATCCGCTCCTTAAAAGCAGGAACACAGATTGTGATAGGAACACCGGGGCGTGTTATGGACCATATGAGAAGAAAGACTGTAAAGTTAAATGACGTTAAAATGATGGTTCTTGATGAGGCGGATGAAATGCTTAATATGGGATTTCGCGAGGATATTGAGTTTGTGTTAAGTGGAATTCCAGAGGAGCGCCAGATTGTGATGTTTTCGGCAACTATGCCACGTCCCATCATGGACATTGCAAGAAAATATCAGAAGGATGCAGAAGTTGTTAAAGTAGTAAGAAAACAGCTTACTGTACCTAAGATTGAGCAGTATTATTATGAGGTTCGTCCTAAGAATAAGAGTGAAGTGCTTTCGCGTTTGTTGGATGTTTATGATCCAAAACTTTCGGTAGTATTTTGTAATACAAAGAAAAATGTAGATACTTTGGTGGAGGATTTAAAAGGAAGAGGTTATTTTGCTGAGGGACTTCATGGAGATATGAAGCAGCAGCAAAGAGATAGAGTAATGTCCCGTTTTAGAAATGGAAAGACGGACATTTTAGTTGCTACGGATGTGGCGGCAAGAGGTATTGATGTGGATGATGTGGAGGCTGTATTTAACTATGACATTCCACAGGATGATGAGTATTATGTGCATCGAATCGGAAGAACCGGCCGTGCAGGAAGAACCGGTATGGCGTTCAATTTTGTAGTTGGTAAGGAAGTATATAAACTTCGTGATATCCAAAGATACTGCAAAACAAAGATTATTGCCAAGAAAATTCCGTCAGCGGCAGACGTAGCTGATACAAAGGCGGAGAAGGTTTTCAAAAATCTTGATGAAATCATTCAGGAGAGAGATTTGAGTAAAATGATCGATATGATTGAACAGCGTGTAAATGAGTCGGATTTCACGTCTGTGGATTTGGCGGCAGCTTTGCTTTATCAGATTATTGGCGAGGAAACAAAGCCACAGGAGAAGCAGTCATACGATTTTGAAAATACAGGTGCCAAAGATGAAGGTATGGTTCGCTTGTTTATTAATATTGGTAAGAAACAAAATATCCGTCCGGGAGATATTTTAGGAGCTATTGCCGGTGAGACTGGAATGCCTGGTAAGCTAATCGGTGCTATTGATATGTTTGAGAAGTTTACTTTTGTGGAAGTGCCTGTGGAGTACGCAAAACAGGTAATTGAAACTATGAAGAATTCTAAGATTAAGGGAAAAGTCATTGACATTGAGCCAGCAAGTGGAAAATAGTGTCCAGTTGAAACTTATATCATTGATTTGTTCAATAAAATAGAGATTAGAGGAAGAAAATGTGGTATGATAAAGAGAGTGTATCTCTTTTTATGCCACATTTTTTGTATTGTAGAATGTTTCTGTGTAATAGATTTATTTCAAAACTAGCTAAATGTTAATTTAGAGTATCATAAGTTTGCAAGAAAACACATTTGACATAGTCTGTTGCGTGGAGCGGATTTCATAATTACAATAAGTTGAATTTAATTATTTAGAGTATAAAAGACAGAATAGTTGTCACGATTAAATAATAGAAGAAGGGGAGTATATAATGGAAAAAGACTTTGAAGAAATCAGGCGAAAGGCATTTCTTGATTATCAGAAAACAGGTGTGATGAATGATATTGTCCGCAAGGAGTTTGAAGATTATGCAAAGCAGGAGTTTAAAGGGATAAAAGTGTTAGCGTTCCTTTGCTTGTCACTGTTTTTGTTTGCATATGGCGGGGCTTTTGCACTTTGTTTGTGGAAATTTATTCATAATGGTGGAAAACTGTGGGGATTTTTAAGTTTAATGTGGATATTTGTCTCCGGTGTGGGAATATATGTGGTTGTGAAAAGTAAAATGAAAAAAGGAAAACGCAGATGAAGTGGCAGAAACTAGTTTCGTTTAATTTTTACATTTTATATGTTTATTTTTTCAAAATCATATATGAGGAAAATGTGTTGATATAATTAGGTTGAAAGTTAAAAAAGTTGAGATTGTATCTCGCA
>CADBNB010000296.1 GCA_902795895.1 uncultured Lachnospiraceae bacterium
CGAGGATGCGCAGACTGCGGTGGCGGAGTTAATTGCTACGCAATACCGCAGTCGCGCTAGAGTTTTGCAAGCAAAACTCTTTGTCCTTATTTTTTCCTTTGTTTCAGTTGCCTTGAATGTCGGATTTTGCTATAATTATAGGTAAGGGTAATAGACAGAATGGAGGGGATTTCTGTGCGCACAAAAGTGAAAGAATATTTGACTGAGATGGTGGAATACATTGGTTTTCCAACAGTGATTTATGTTTATGAAACAGGGAAGATAATTGCATGTAACCACATGGCAAATGATATATTTGGCGGTGGTTCGTGCCAGAATATAAATTTATTATGGACGGACGGTAAGAAGTTAAAGCTTCCAACGGAAGTATTAGACGGGGAGAGCCGTATGTATTACGGCAAGGAGATTATAGTTGAAGAAGAAGTAAGATATATCGACATGGAAGTTACGGTTATTCATGTGCAAAACGTGCGTTTAGTAATCTCATTTATAGAACAGAGCTACAAGCAGGCATTTCGAATGGATCAATCCCTTTTATTGCCACAGCTTTTATGGTACAATGCTGAGAAAAAAGTTGAAACTGTAAATTTAATCTTAAAAAGACAGTTTGAGCATTGGAATGTTGTTGTGGAACATGTGGAGCAGGCAGATGAAAAAGAGCGTGATAAGGCTTTAGCTATCATAAAAAAACAGGAAGAACTTTTTGAAAAACAGGAGCCTGAATATGGTGTTGTGGAGCAGGTTGAGTTAGATGATAAACAGATTGGGTATTTAAATGCCAGCAAAGTTCCTTTCTTTGGAAAACAGGACGAATTGTTAGGCTTTTTAGTGATTTCTATGCCTGTGGTTTCGGATAAAGAATATACAAAGATTTTACAAAATGCAAAGTTTGAAAGCAATGTACTTAGAGAGTGCCTGATTAAAAATCGTAGAATTATCATTTCTGTAGAAAAAGAAGGACGGATGATATTGAAATTTGCATCGGACAATATCAGTAGCATTGGCTATACCATGGAAGATATTGCCATGCAGGAGCTTTATTGGCTGGATATTATTCATGAAGATGATAGAGAGCGGGTTTTGGAAGAACTCAAGGATGCTTACGAACATAAGGACTGTTTTGTAAGACAAAAGTATCGTATTTTAGATAAAAATCAAAATGAAATCTGGGTGGATACGGTTTGTATGGGATATGACTATATGGAAGATGGAAAACACCTTTATATGGTTGTTAGCAAAAGCGAAGATGATTTTAAGGCAGAGTACGATAAGCAAATTGTTATGAAGCGGGAGACGTATGTCGACTTTTTGACAGGATTACCAAATCGTTTAAAGTTTGAAATAGATGCTAAGAAGATGATAGAAACTGCCATTGAGAGTAAGAAAAAAGGTTGTATCATTGTTTTGGATTTGGACGATTTTAAACATATCAACGAAGGATTAGGTCCTGAGTATGGTGATATTTTGCTAAAGAAGATTGCCAGTGCTATCAATGATATTCCTGAAGTTGAAAATTATTGTTATCGAATTGATGGAGATGAATTTTTAATTTTTGTTCGTAGTGAATATTATAAACAGACAGAAGAGATAATACAAAAGTGCCTGGTTATGTTCCAAAAAAGCTGGCAATTGGAAGATAAGGAATGCTACTGCACCGTAAGTGTAGGTATTTCAGATTTTCCAAGAGATGCGGCAATTCCAAGAGAACTTTTGAAAAAAGCAGACGCAGCTGTATATGAAGCAAAGAGAAAAGGAAAAAATCGTATTCAGCACTATAAGAAAGCCGTTTTAAAACATTCGCAGGATAGAGTAAATTATGAGAAATATTTAAGAAAGGCTATCGAAAGAGGATGTGTGGAATTTGAAATGCATTTTCAGCCGATTGTTGCCACACAGTCAAAAGAACTGGTAAGTGCAGAAGCACTTGTTCGGTGGTACAGTCCGGAACTTGGATTTATCACTCCGGTGAATTTTATTTCACTTTCTGAGTATTTGGGTCTTATTGTTCCTTTAGGAGAATATGTCCTTAGAGAGTCATTCTTAAAGTGTAAAGAGTGGAATGAAAAGTATGACCCTAATTTCATGGTGAGTGTGAATTTGTCGGTGGTACAGTTAGTACAGATGAACATTGTGGAACGTATTATGGAAATTGCCAGAAGTACCGGTGTGAATACAAATAATATTATCCTCGAAGTAACAGAAAGTCTTGCAGTAGAAGATATGAATTTGATGAAAAATGTGCTAAATCAGCTTAGAGAATGTGGATTTAAGGTTGCATTGGATGATTTTGGTACGGGGTATTCTTCTCTCAATCATATTATGGAGATGCCGTTAAATTACGTAAAAATTGACCGTAGTTTTGTATCGACTTATGGTACAGAAGCCTTCAATCCAAGTTTACTAAGTGCAATTTGTGATTTGGCACACAGTGTAGGAATGGGAGTTGTTGTGGAAGGTGTTGAGACGAAACAGCAGATGGAATTTCTTATGTTTTTAAATACGGACCGAATACAGGGATATCTGTATGGAAAACCGGTAAAAGCTGAAGAGTTTGAGGAAACCTTTTTTTAGAAATAAAAGATTTTGCTAGGATGTAGCGATTTGCGTCAACCAATCGTTTGTTCAAGAGAATCATGTTCTCTCGGAATCTCCTTTATTCAATAATTTCGGCTATATTTTCCTTGGATGTTCTCCATTTCCTCGTCGTACACACCGTGTA
>CADBNB010000297.1 GCA_902795895.1 uncultured Lachnospiraceae bacterium
GGATGCGCAGACCGCGGAGATGGAGTTAATTGCTGCGCAATACCGCGGTCGCGCTAGAGTTTTGCAAGCAAAACTCTTTGTTCTTGGAATTCGTGTAAATATGTTTTTAACAAGCAGGCACTTGTACAAACATATCTGTTGATAACACATTTAACGTGAAACGGGAGTTGAGTATATGATACGAGTAGAAAATCTTACCAAACAATTCGAACGAAATGTTTTGGAAGACAAAAAGAAAAAGAGAAAAGAAGAATTTTTTGCAGTGAATCATATTTCTTTGGAAATAAATGATGGGGAGATTGTTGGAATACTAGGACCAAACGGTGCAGGAAAGACGACACTTCTTCGTATGATGGGGGGATTGATGGAACCGACAGATGGAGGCGTGGAATTAAGCGATAAAGATGGAAATCTCATAACAGACATAGTAGAAAAAAAACGTACCATCGGTTATTTGTCCGAAAATACAAAACTTTATCAAAGGCTCAGTGTTAGGGAAATGCTACGATTGTTCGGGGAAATCTATGGCATGGAAAAAGCAGAGATTGATGAGCGGATTGAAAAAGTATTTCAGGTTTTAGAATTAAAAGAATTTGGAGACAATCGAATTGGAAAATTGTCCACCGGACAGACACAAAGAGCGACCATTGCCAGGTGTCTTCTTCATGATCCCAAAGTATATATTTTTGATGAACCTACGTTAGGTCTGGACATTATAAGCAGTCAGGCTATCGTAAATTTTATGAAACAGGAAAAACAGCAGGGGAAAACGGTTGTGTATTCTACCCATTACATGGAGGAAGCCCAGTATTTGTGCGACCGAATTTATATGATACACAAGGGAAAAATAATTGCAAACGGAAGTCCGAAGGAATTGATGGAACAGACCGGAACAGATAATCTTAGGGAGACCTTCTTTGCGTTGATTGGGGAGGAGAAAGAATGTTAAAAGGAATAAAAAGTTTATATAAAAAAGAACTGTTAGATATTATCAGAGACAAAAAAAGCATGATTATCATGTTCCTTGTTCCCTTGATTGTGTATCCTTTGTTGTTTGCCGGTTCTATGTATGCGGTGACTTTTTTTATCAATAAACAGGAGGAGGCTACCTATGTAGTTGGTTTTCAGGAAGTGTTAGAGCAGGATACACTGGAACAGGTGATGAAAAAAGTAGAAGAATCCGATGGGTACAAATTTAAAATTATGAAACTTAAGGAAGATGGAAGCAAACTGCTTGAAAAAGGAGATATAGATTTACTTCTCACTTCCAAACAAAATGGAGAAAAAGTGGAATACCAGTTAAAGTATCGTTCTACGAAAAATTCCTCCACCACAGCTGCAAATCATATGTCAGAAGTGATTGAACAAATGCGGGTGGAACTAAGCGAAAATGCTATAAAAGAAGCAGGACTTGATGTGGAAAGTGTGTTGTATCCCGTATCAGGAGAAAAGGTAGATACTGCACCAACAGAAGAAAGTATGGGAAATATTCTGGGATCCATTTTGCCATTTTTACTTATTATCAGTATAGTTACAGGGGCGATTTATCCTGCCATTGATACTACGGCGGGAGAAAAGGAGAGAGGAACTTTGGAAACACTCCTTACATTGCCGGTTAGCAATTTCCAGATGATTATGAGTAAGTTTTTATCTGTTTCCACCATGGCATCGGTATCTGCGTTGCTTAATTTTGTATCGGTGTCGATTATCGGAATATATTTTTATCAGAGCTTTTCTATTAGTGGAAATGGAACATTGGACGTAAATATGAATACTCTCGTTCCAGCCTTTTTGATTATGTTACTTTGTGTTATTGTATTTGCGATGCTTATTTCTGCACTGTGTCTTTGTTTTTGCCTCTTTGCCAAGAGTTTTAAAGAAGCACAGAATTACACTACCCCTTTGATGCTTGTCATTATGGTATGTGGATATGTGGGATTTATTCCGGATATCGCCCTTGATAGCAGATTAGCAGTAGTGCCGGTTGTAAATATTGTGTTGCTTCTTAAGGACATTTTAGTGTTTAAATACAGTTTTTATCATCTGTTTTTAGTGTTTATCACAAATGTTGTCTACAGTTTTATTGTAGTGTTTATCCTTAGCAAAATGTATAACAGTGAAAGTTTGTTGTACAATGACGGAAATGGTATGAAATTATTCCAGAGACGTTCGGAACAGAAAAATGGACAAATGCCAGGAATTGCAGACGCCATTTTGTTGCTTTCCGTTGCTTTGTTAGTGCAGTTCTATGTGGGAAGTATTGCAGTATTAAAAATAGGTTTTGCAGGAATTGCGTTGGAACAGTTATTGTTTTTAGTGCTGACCATAGGTTTTGCATGGTACATGAGAGTAGATTTTAAGAAATTGTTCTCTATAAAAATTCCAAAAGTAAGACACGTATTTGGCGGAGTTTTGCTGGCTGTAGGAGCGTTTTTAACAACTTTATTGCTCAGTGATGCATTAGCAAAAATATTGCCGGACAGTGCATCTAATCTGGAAGAAATGGGGGAAATGTTTAATAATCAGCCGGTGGCAGCGTTATTTTTTGTAGTGGCAGTTTTGCCTGCAGTGTGTGAAGAAGCCTTATTCCGTGGCTTCCTGTTTGGCTCTATGAAAGTAAAATGGAAACCGGCAACAGCTATTGTGGTATCTGGTATTATTTTTGGTGTTTACCACATGAGCCTTATAAAAGCAGTGACTATTTCTATTTTCGGTATTGCTCTTGCTTTTGCTGTGGAATGTTCCGGATGTATTTTAGTTTCAATTCTTATGCACTTATGTAATAATGGAGTGAGCGTATTGGTATCTGCATATCCAAAACAGGTGGAAAAAGTATTACCATTTCTATTTGAAACAAAGCCTTCTGCCAGAGTATATATAGGTATGACAGTAGCGGCAATTTTGTTTGCGTTGGCAGGAATTATGCTGCTTCGTGGAAAGAAAAAAATTTTTAAAAAAGTTTTAAAAAAGTGTTGACACTTTTTAATCACTGTGCTAGAATAGTCATTGTTCGGTGACGGACAATGATAAATGCGCGAGTGGCTCAGTGGTGGAGTATCGCCTTGCCAAGGCGAGGGTCGCGGGTTCGAATCCCGTCTCGCGCTTACTTTAAGAGGTCGCAATCCTTGATATTACAAGGGTTGCGACTTTTTCGTTTTTGGGTAAATTGAGTACGGTTGAGTACAAGTAGCATGGTTACTGGGATAGAGCATTACATCTTATCAATCCGAGAAATTTATGTTATACTTGTAGTTAAGTATTAAACCTTGATTATAGGTAACGAACGAAATTCAATTATAGATGGGAGTGAAAAGGATGCAAATGAAATTGGCAACAGGCGTACAGAGTTTTGAAAGAATTAGAAACGAAAAACTCTTTTTTGTTGATAAAACTAGTTTTATCAAGGAATGGTGGGAACGTAAAGATGATATAACCTTGATTACCCGACCACGTCGATTTGGAAAGACCTTAAATATGAGTATGTTGGATTGCTTCTTTTCGGTTCAATATGCAAATCGTAGCGATTTATTTGAAGGATTGTCTATCTGGAAAGAGGAAGAATACAGACAGTTGCAGGGAACCTATCCGGTGATTAATTTAAGTTTTGCTGATATAAAAGCAACCACTTTTGAAGAAGCCAGATTATCAATATGTCAAGTATTATCCGATATCTACAATGATTTGGACACGTATTTGAAAAATGCCAATTTGTCTGAAAAAGACGCTGGTTTTATCAATCAAGTAACACGGGAAATGTCAGATGATGTTGCAAAAAGAAGTTTAAAAAAATTATCTTCCTTTTTGGAGAAAATAGAAAATAAAAATGTGATTATATTGCTAGATGAATATGATACACCACTTATCGAGGCTTATACTCACGGTTATTGGAAAGAAATGACGGAATTTATGCGAGGATTCTTTAATGCTTCTTTTAAATCGAATCCAAGTCTGTATCGTGGAATAATGACAGGAATTACCCGTATTAGTAAGGAATCGATGTTTTCCGATTTAAATAATTTAAAGGTATGTACGACTACTTCGAAAGAATATGCCACTTGTTTTGGTTTTTCGGAAAAAGAAGTTTTTGCTGCTATGGACATGTACGGATACAGTCATCAAAAAGAAGAAGTAAAACGTTGGTATGATGGCTTCATCTTTGGAAATCAGAAAGATATGTACAATCCGTGGTCGATAATCCAATTCTTGTCTGTTGGTGATTTTAAAAATTATTGGGTAAATACTAGTTCCAACGCACTAGTAAATCATTTGATGAAAACGGGTTCTAAAAACATAAAAATGGAATTGGAAATGCTTATAAAAGAGCAAACGATTTTGGTAGATATGGAAGAAGAAGTTGTTTATAATCAATTGGACAATAACCCAAAGGCAATTTGGGGACTGTTGGTAGCCAGCGGATATCTGAAGGTTGTTAATATTCATGCAGAGGAAGATTACCGTGGTCATAGACACATAAAATATGAATTGTGCATTACCAATGAAGAAGTGTATCAAATGTTTGAAGAATTTGTGGAAGGTTGGTTTCATACAGACGAAATTGGA
>CADBNB010000298.1 GCA_902795895.1 uncultured Lachnospiraceae bacterium
CTAGCGCGACCGCGGTATTGCGCAGCAATTAACTCCATCTCCGCGGTCTGCGCATCCTCGCATCGCAATTTCCTATTACATAAAAAAGACTCCACAGTCAATTTTTTAAACTGTGGAGTCCTTTACAATTCTTAATTTATTCCAGTTCTAAAAACTCTTCAAATTCAATTTCCGAAGGAAGTCTTAAATCTCCTCTTGGGCTTACAGAAACCGTTCCCACCTTTACACCATCCGGCATACAGTTACGTTTAAACTGTTGACGGAAAAATCGGGTATAGAAAGTTTTTAACCATTTTTCAATTTCTTCATCTGAGAAATGATATTCTTTACTCTGTGACACTGCGACTTTGCAAAGCTCCAATATTTCCTGTTGGTCCATGCCAAATCGTAAAGTATAGTAAAGGAAGAAATCATGCAAAATATATGAACCTACCGTGTCCTCCGTCTTTTGTGCAATAGTTCCATCTTCATTTGGTGGCAACAGTTCCGGACTTACCGGTGTATCAATAATATCTTCAATAACACCTGCAATCCCCGAAAATCCATTCTTCTCCATAAAATGTCCAACTTCATCCACAAGACTTCTCACAAGGGTTTTTGGAATACTTGTGTTTACTGCGTACATACTCATATGGTCTCCATTGTAGGTACACCATCCAAGAGCAAGTTCTGACAAATCACCGGTTCCGATGACAAATCCCCCTTCTTTATTGGCAACATCCATTAAAATCTGGGTACGTTCTCTCGCCTGACAGTTTTCGTAAGTAATGTCTTTTACTGCTTCATCATGCCCAATATCTTTAAAATGTTGACGTACAGAATCTGCAATAGGAATCTCACGGATATCACATCCTAAAATTTCCATCAATGCGGTAGAATTGTTTTTCGTTCGTTTTGTTGTACCAAAACCAGGCATCGTGATACCAACTACAGTTGTAGAAGACAATCCCAACTTTTTTACCGCCATAGAAGACACCAATAGAGCAAGTGTAGAATCAAGTCCTCCGGACACTCCTACTACCACACACTTACATCTTGTTGTTTCAATTCTTCTCTGCAATCCTGCCACCTGCATATTAAAAATAGCCAAGCATCTGTCAAGAGTATTTGAAGATGGAACAAAAGGTGTCATTTTAACCTTTGCTAAGATATCATCTCTCTCCGGATATTCTTTTTCTACTTCTGTATACTCCATCTCGGTGTCGGAATTTACATACATTCTCTTACAGTCTCCGAAAGATTTATTGGCGATTCTGTCGTGTCTGATTTTCGTTAATTGGAAATCACGAACCAAAGTGCCATCTTCAAAAGGCTTTATCTCACCTAATAGTTTTCCATTTTCGTACATCATGCAATGACCGCTAAATACTAAATCTGAAGTTGACTCGTATCTTCCTGCTGAAGAATACACATAACCACAAATACAGCTTGCAGATATTCCCTGAATTAAGCTTCTTCGATAATCTGCTTTTCCAATGACTTCATTGGATGCAGATAAGTTCACAATGATTTCAGCCCCATTTAACGCCATCATTCTTGAAGGCGGGATTGGAACCCATGCATCTTCACAAATTTCCACACCAATATTTACATAATTTCCTTCAGAGCCAAAGTGGATCAACTGTTGATTTCCAAATGGAACGCACTCCATCTCCTCATTAAAATCCAAATAATCTGCTTCTATTTTTCTTGCAGAAAACCAGCGTTTTTCGTAAAACTCTCCATAATTTGGCAAGTATGTTTTAGGGATAATAGCCGCAATTTCACCATTATGAAGAAATGCTGCACAGTTAAATAACTCTCCCTTTACTTCCAATGGAAGTCCAACCACAAGTCCTGCTCCCACTTCTTCATAATCTTGTGTTAATTCAGCCAGTTTTACTAAATACATTTTTGAATTTTCCAACAAATTCTGATTTAAAAACAAATCTCCACAAGTATAGCCCGTCAGGCAAAGTTCAGGGAACACAACTAAATCTGCATCTTCTGCATATTTTTTGTATATTTTCTTTATTTCTTCATAATTCTTTTTCACATTTCCAATGTGTACTCTTGGTGCCGCCGTGGCAACACGAAATAAATTTTTCATCATTAACACCTCTCATCATATTACTTATAGAAAAAGAGCCAGAACACTCTGACTCTTTGTTCATTATCTTAGTGATGGAATAAACGAATTCCAGTAAAGCTCATAACCATATTGTGACGGTTACATGCATCAATTACATCCTGGTCACGGATAGATCCACCTGGCTGTGCAATATAGCTTGCACCACTACGGAATGCACGCTCAACATTATCATCAAATGGGAAGAATGCATCAGAACCACAAGTAACACCTGTATTCTTAGCTAACCATGCGTCTTTCTCTTCTTTTGTAAATACTGCTGGCTTTTCAGTAAAGATATTTTCCCATTTACCGTCAGCAAGTACATCCATATAATCCTCTCCGATGTAAAGGTCGATAGCATTGTCTCTTTCTGCACGCTTCATACCTTCCTTGAAAGGTAGGTTCATAACCTGTGGTGACTGACGAAGGAACCAGTTATCAGCTTTGCTTCCTGCCAATCTTGTACAGTGAATTCTAGACTGCTGTCCTGCTCCAATACCGATTGCCTGTCCATTTTTTACGAAACATACTGAATTTGACTGTGTATATTTCAAAGTAATCATGGCAATTGCCATATCATTCTTAATATTATCAGGTAAATCCTTATTTTCAGTAACGATATTACTAAAGAAATCATGGTCGATGTTTAATTCATTTCTTCCCTGCTCAAAAGTAATACCAAATACTTCTTTACGCTCAATCTGCTTTGGAACATAGTTTGGATCAATTTCAATTATTGCGTATGTTCCTTTTTTCTTTCCTTTTAACATCTCTAAAGCTTCAGGAGTATATCCAGGAGCAATGATACCATCAGAGAATTCTCTCTTAATAATGCTTGCTGCTGACTCATCACAAACATCAGACAAAGCAATAAAATCACCATATGATGACATACGATCTGCACCTCTTGCTCTTGCATATGCTGCTGCAAGTGGAGATAATTCTCCTAAATCATCAACCCAGTAAATCTTTGCTTCTGTCTCTGACAAAGGCACACCAACTGCTGCTCCTGCTGGTGATACATGCTTAAATGAAGTAGCTGCTGGAAGTCCTGTTGCCTTCTTAAGCTCCTTAACCAACTGCCATCCGTTAAATGCATCTAAGAAATTGATATATCCCGGTTTACCATTTAAAACCTTGATTGGCAATTCACCATCTTCCATATAAATCATAGATGGTTTCTGATTAGGGTTACATCCGTACTTTAATTCTAACTCTTTCATGAAATCTCTCCGTTCTATCATTCTTTAATAGTTTCAGTTCACAGTTGAACAATAACTTTTACCTTTTTAAATAAAAAGCTCATTTCATCATAAAATAACTCTTATTTGTTTTTGTTAATAATTGTAGACTTATATTCTCCTGTAGCAATATCAATATAACGAACAAATAAAGATACCTTATTGTCCTCATTCAAACTGCTCCATAACATATTTGCAAAAGCATCCATATCATCCGGAATTTCTACAACCTTTGGCTCACCTTCAAAACTTGGAAGTGGATTTCCATCGCACATATATGTGTGAATAAAACGTCCTTCTCCTGCGATAGGATTATTGTATGCATAAGTAAAGCGATTGCAAGCATCACCATTGCCGTTGTTACTCTTTAAAATAGACATTGCATAGTTAAAAGTTCCATTTTCCACATGCATAATACCAGAAATTCTAGGTGTGTAATTTGGCGCATCCGGCTCAAATTCTCTTGTACGTAATGCTTGTTCAAATGTCTGCTGCTTATCCATCAATTCATAAATGGTATCAGTCTGATCACCATTTGTAACAATAGTCTTATTTCCAAGAACACGCACTGGTGCGTAAATAATAAGACTTGGGTCACTAAGCTTAGAAGGATCAAATGCCTGTGTACGGATACCTTCACCATCCTCAACAAACACACGGTTTCTACTGTTCTCGCTTCTTCCCATAATGAAATATGCTGTTACAGCGTACTTTCCATTCTTTGATTTTCCAATTACGATACCTCTACCTGGATATGCGTTTTCTTTTAATTCTTTCTCAAGTGACAATGTTTGCATATTTTTCTCCTTTACCTTATCTTCTATTCTGTGTATCTGCTTTTCACACAGACACATATAAGCATACTCTATTTCAAAAAAAAATTCAATGATTTCTTTTACCTAGTTAAGGTGTTGCCGCAGTTGCAATTTTTTGGAAGCTTTTACTTGATATATTGCTAATATTCATGTATAATGAAGTAAA
>CADBNB010000299.1 GCA_902795895.1 uncultured Lachnospiraceae bacterium
TAATTCATGGAATAATAGTTAATCTAGGAGTTGCTGTAAACAAATTTGTTTACAGCAACTCCTAGATTAACTATTATTCCATGAATTATTTTTTTCTTGCAGCAGCAACTGTTGCGGCTCCTGTTGCAGCTCCACCTACTGCCGCAATCCCCAATACTGCCCATCCAGCTGGTCCACATGCTAGCAATGATCCAACTCCCATAGACTCTATACCAACTCCACTTCCACTTGCAATTCCACATACTTTATGCAGTAATATTTCATATACACCTCAAAAAATTCCATTATTCATCAATTAATGATTATATACCCTACTTGCGATGGATGATCCATGACGCGTTTCTTATATTCACCATTGAACAGTGCTAAAAATACAATAAATAAATCGGCACCAGCACAGGAAATTTCAATTGTACCCCAAAACAACCATAAAATGTTATGATTTACAATTGCGAAAAATCTCGTCATAAATCCCAATAATACGTATGGCATTATCATTACAATAATGTATTGCCACAATTGAATTGGGACGGAACAAGAACAATACGGCGTCATATTACTTTTATCAAAACCTATCTTTATTTTTTTTCTATCCTTACTAAAAATTAAAAAGAAAAACGCATGAATACATTCATGTATTGGTATAGATATCACAAACAAAAAGTATAGTATGATAGTTTTTAAGTTAACTATATTAAGCAATATGTATTCTTTTGTCCAACGTATCTTCCAATTGTGAATTATTACCATCGCAATCAAAATTTCAACAATCATGAAAAAAAACGAAAAAACATTTGCCCATTTTATTGATATAAAAGTACTCTTAGCTACATTTTTACACATAACCGGGATTCCTATTCAAAAAAGAGAGTTATTCCAAGTTTTATTCCAATAATAAAACCTAATGCTAAAAGCACAAGCAAAATAATTATAAACATATTTCGTTTATTCATATATACCTCCCATTAAAATAGAAGATGCCTGCTATAATAGATTCCTATCACAAAACAACAAGCATCTTTAGTCTGTCATTATTTTATCATTAAAACAACAACAGCGCAACACTTGAAATTCAAGCTTAAAGCTTAGAAACCACGTATGCTGTTCCGAGTCCTAATCCCGTCCCTCCTAACAAGCAAAGTGCTCCAATGCCTATTGCTCCAAGTAAACCAATTCCACCTTCAACTTGCATCATTTCCAAATTTGTCATTTCTTCAAACATAGTTTTTTCTCCGTTATTTAATTATGTTCTCTCTGTTATGCAATTCATGATGCTCATCTAACAATAAGTTTCTAAGGAACTTCTCCAGAAACTCCGTCGTTTCATAAACACCGCTGTGATTCTGGTATTCCACTCTCCAAATACATGAATCTGCCATAATCTCGATATTGTAATGCGTCGAATTATAGTTCTCACCTACGGCAATATTACTGTAAATTATTATCTCTATTTCTTAAATCATACCTATCTAATCATGCCGTATTACACAGCACATTTTCACCGGCAATCTCAGACATTTTCCCCTACCATCCGATGTTACTTTTGTAAGAACACAGAGTTTTGCTTGCAAAACTCTAGCGCGACTGCGGTATTGCGCAGCAATTAACTCCATCTCCGCGATCTGCGCATCCTCGCATCGCAATTTCCTATTACATAAAAAAGAACTGTTCCATCAACCAAACTAGGGGTAAATGGAGCAGTTCTTTTCATTTTTTATAAAATCTAATTACACATGTTCCGCAAGTGTTACTGCCATAATGGCTTTAATCGAATGCATACGATTCTCAGCCTCATCAAACACTACAGAATGTGGACCCTCAAAAACTTCATCTGTCACTTCAAGTTCCGACATACCGAATTTTTCATAAACCTGCTGTCCGATGGTAGTCTTTAAATCATGGAATGCAGGAAGACAATGCATGAAAATGGCTGTGTCTTTTGCATTTGCAAATGCTTCTTTATTTACCTGGTAAGGTTTCAAATCACCAATTCTCTCAGCCCATGCTTCTTCCGGCTCACCCATAGAAACCCAGACATCTGTGTAAATAACATCTGCATCTTTTGTTGCTGCGGCTACATCCTCTGTTAATGTAATGCTTGCACCTGTTTCTTTCGCAACATCTTTGCAGTAATCTACAAGTTTCTGATCTGGGAAATATTTTTTGTTGGTACATGCAACAAAATCCATACCAAGTTTTGCACAAGTAACCATCAAAGAATTACCCATGTTATAACGGGCATCACCCATGTATACGAATTTCACACCTTCTAATTTTCCAAGGTGTTCGCGAACTGTCAACATATCTGCAATCATCTGAGTTGGGTGAAATTCATTTGTCAAACCGTTCCATACAGGTACTCCTGCGTATTTTGCCAAATCTTCCACAATTTCCTGTCCAAATCCACGATATTCAATACCGTCAAACATGCGGCCAAGAACTCTTGCAGTATCAGGAATGCTTTCTTTTTTACCAATCTGTGAGCCACTAGGATCAAGGTAAGTTACGTGCATACCCAAATCATGAGCAGCCACTTCAAAAGAACATCTGGTTCTTGTACTTGTCTTTTCAAAAATCAAAGCGATATTTTTTCCTGTTAATATATCATGCTTCTCCCCACGTTTTTTTCTAGCCTTTAAATCCGCTGAAACATCGATTAAATAACGAATTTCATCCGGTGTAAAATCCATCAATTTCAAAAAATTACGTCCTTTTAAATTCATAACAATTACCTCCTGTCTTTTTCAGAGCAGTTACCATTTTCAATACTGCGGTCTGCGCATCCTCGCGGAGCGTTTTTTCTCTACAAAAAATATTTATCAGCTTTTTGCATCCACAAAATACTATATTATCTTGTGTTTTGGTAACTAAATTTACAATTCCAAAATGAATACTTAATCATTTTTTTGTATTTTTATTCATTCTATCACATTCACCCAAAGCGGTCAACCCAATTTCAAAAGTGTTTTTCTCCTACTCTACTGAAAGACTTTCCGAATCATCTTCCTCTTCTTCAGGTACAACTACCTCATGATGCACATAATCATCAATCAAATCCTGTTTCAAAACTTGCTCTGATGCGTTTTTCAATTCAAGTGCTCGATTGTATTGTTCCTCATATTTGCTGGCATCTATCTCCAAATGAGACTTTCTGTTCCACGCCTCACTACCATCAAATATTCCCTCTCTGGAAACATGGAACAATATATCATCATATGCAAATGAGCCTTCGAATAAATATGCAGTAAATGCTGCAAATCCGTGTTTTGCAATCATCAAATTTTGTCCCATAACATATGGCTGCTCAACCTCTAAATCCATCAAATATGCCATCGTCGGAAAGAAATCCACCTGACACCCCAACGTAGATATTTTTCGGCTTTGCCCCAATCCCGGCACGCGTATCATACAAGGCACTTTCATCATTTCATCATAGCCATATTCGTACCCTAAAAAACGACCTACATATAAATCATTTTGATCCATGGTCGAATTCAGTCCATGATGATCTCCGTAAAACGCAAGAATTGTATTTTCATACAGCCCTTTTTCTTTCAGCTTTTGAAGCAATTCTCCAATAGCCTCATCTGTATAGTGCACACTCTGAAGATAATTTGCAAACTTACTACCTTCATCTACTTCTTTTATCTTAAGCTTTTGCAATTCCTCATCCAACTCATAAGGATGGTGACTTGACAAAGAGATACCAAATCCAAAAAATTTGTTTTGCTCTTTTGACAAAGTATCAATCATCTGTGAAAATACAGATTTATCAGAAATACCAAGACCTACGATATCATCCGTATTCATATTTTTTTTGCTGTAAAAATGGTCTATTCCCTGATATGGATACGCCGCCTGTCTATTCCAAAATACCGGATCATTTCCATGAAATGCATAGGTAGAATATCCTGCATCTTTTAATTTCCAAGGCAAACCGTTGTATGTATTTTCCGTATATAAACGATAACACTCTCCATCCATCACAGGATACAGACTGTTCATACTCGCAAATTCCGCGTCTGCCGTATTTCCTTTTCCGATAATACTATAATAATTGTCAAAATATATACAGTTATCACCTAATAAACTATTTAGATTTGGTGTAATCTCCTGACCATTGTATTTTGCATTGATTATAAAATTCTGAAAAGCCTCTAACTGAATGACAAGTACATTTTTACCTTTTCCAATTCCCTGTAGTTTTACTTCATCCACTGTTAAGTCAGTAGCCGCCGGTGTCTGTTCTGTGGCTTTTGCTACTACCTGTAACACTTCTTCTTTTTCCCAGAAATTTCGAACCGTTGCTTTATATCCCACTTTAAAAATATCTCTTACATGGTAACTGCAAAAACCTACTGTGTTTATCTTCGTCACCGGTACCAATCGAATCGGCTCAATGGCAATCATCAAAAGCACGAAAACGGTTGCTATATTTATCATTCGTCTTTTTGACACAGCCATTCGACTTCTGGTACCATTTTCAAATTCCATACTATACTTTTTAAAGTAATAGATGGCAAACGGGATATCCCAAATGATAAAAAAGCTTGCCGGTATCAAAGTTGCCACAAAACTACTCGGTACTTTCGCAACATTAGATACCTGGTAAATCTGCTGTATGGATGCTGTTTGATTATAATAATTGTAATACATGGTATCTGCAAACATTATTACACTTAAGAAAACATAAATCCCCACAAAAATCTTCTTTTTATGTTTTCCCGCACTTTGACAAAAATGAGAAAATAAAATCCAATACAACAAAACTGTCCCCAAAACAAAAGGATTTCTCAACAAATTAACGTCAATTAACAAATAATAAGTTACTACTTTTAACACCAAAAAAAACAAAAAAATATAAGGTGTTCTTATTACTTTTTTCATCTTTTCCAATATAACCACCCCAAAAAAAATCACTACAACCCAAAATCGAGTAGGCATAATTTCACCTACTCGTCTTAGTTATTTCTTCATTTTATTATTTTGCTGCAACTTCCGTAATAGACTTTGCAAGACCTGCCAATCCCTGAATTTCTGAAGGGATAATAATCTTTGTCGCCTGACCGTCTGCAGCTTTTGCGAATGCTTCTAAACTCTTTAACTGAATAACAGCCTGTGAAGCCTGTGCTTCATTTAAGAAACGGATACCATCTGCATTTGCCTGCTGTACTTTAAGAATAGCCTCAGCCTGACCTTCTGCTTCACGGATCATAGCCTGTTTCTTAGCTTCTGCACGAAGAATTGCAGCTTCCTTAGCAGCCTCAGCTTCCAAAATAGCGGATGCTTTCTTACCTTCAGCAACTAAGATGCTTGACTTCTTCTCACCTTCTGCCTTAAGCAATGTTTCACGACGCTCACGCTCTGCCTTCATCTGTTTCTCCATTGAGTCCTGAATTTCACTAGGTGGAATAATGTTTTTAAGTTCCACTCTGTTTACTTTAATTCCCCATGGATCTGTTGCAAAATCAAGGATTTGTCTCATCTTTGTATTGATGATTTCTCTTGATGTAAGAGTCTGGTCAAGTTCGAGCTCACCGATAATGTTACGAAGTGTTGTTGCTGTTAAGTTTTCAATAGCAATCATTGGCTGCTCAACACCGTAAGTAAATGCTTTTGCATCTGTAATCTGGAAAAATACTACCGTATCAATTCTGATAGAAACATTATCCTTTGTAATAACCGGCTGTGGTGGAAAATCTACCACCTGCTCTTTTAAAGGAACTCTCTTTGCCACCTTATCGATTAAAGGCATCTTCAAATGAAGACCTGTAGTCCAGATGTCATGACACGCTCCCAAACGCTCAATAACAAACTGTTCTGCCTGTGGTACCACTCTGATACAAGGCAAAATAATCAAAAATACAATCACAGCTAAAATAATTAACAAAGCTGCTCCACTACCATCACCAAACATTTTTTCATTTCCTCCTTTTTTCCTCAAAATTTCTTTTTAATATTCGTTTTTGGTAACTATAAGTTTAACGCCAGATATTTCATTGACGGTAACTTTCTCTCCAGCAGAAATCACTGTTCCATCAGCACTTCGTGCTGTCCATTCTTTTCCATCAAGACTTACACAACCTGTCTGATTAAAGTTGTCAATTGTCTCAATAACTTTACCTTCCAATCCAACTACGGAATCGGAATTTGTTTTTATAATTTTACTGTTAAATCTACGACACGCACTAGGACGCACAAGAAGTAACAATAACATAGAAACTATCACAAACAACCCAATCTGTATCTCAACGGAAGCTCCTAACGCTCCTGCAATAATTGCAATCAGTGCTCCCCCAGCAAACCAGATGGTTGTAAGTCCAAGAGTTGCAATTTCGATAAGCAAAAATACAACAAGCAAAACAATCCAGATCAACAATGGATTTCCTCCAACATTTAACATAAGCTCTCACCCCTTTATCTGTAGTCGTCTATCTGATATCATTTTACCCAACAATCTACAGCATAGCAAGTTAAAATTTGATTAGAAAGCTCGCAATTAACCATTTCTTCTCTGACGATACAGTTCATACATCATAATCCCAGCCGCCACAGAAGCATTTAGCGATTCTAGTTTTCCCTCCATAGGGATACGAACCAAAACATCGGCAGACTCACGCATCTTTTCTGAAATTCCATTTGCCTCATTTCCAATGACAATGGCAGTCTTCTTTTCGTAAACTTCCCCATCGTAGGAGTTTTTTCCCTGCAAATCTGTCGCTACAACAGAAACACTCTTCTCTTTTAATTGACTTACCACTTCGTAGAAATCATCAGTATACAAAAATGGCACACGGAAAATAGAACCCATAGTGGAACGAACTACCTTCGGATTAAACAAATCCACTGTCTCTTTGCTCATAATCACGCCATCAATTCCTGCACCTTCTGCAGTACGAATAATAGTGCCAAGATTTCCCGGATCTCTTAAATCTTCCAATAACAAAAGGCTTGCCGTTTCCCCAGAAACCATCTGTTCCAATGTATAAGAAGGCTTTTCCACAATTGCTAAGATGCCCTGAGGTGTCATAGTGTCCGATGCGTCCTTCATCACCTTTTCATCGATGATTTCATAATCAACGCCTTGAAAATACTCTTGTTCCGACACATTAAGGCCATCAATATAGGTAGGTGTTGCGTATGCTCTTTTCACAACACCAAGCCCTTTTGCCTCCTCGAACATTTTCTTTCCTTCTACCACGAAAGCATTTTGTTCTCTTCTGGTTCTTGCCTTCTCCTGAAGTTTTATTAAATTTTTTATCTGAACATTACTGCTGTTTGTAATCATTCTATCGCATCCTTAGTTTTCGTTCATCTTAGCCAGTTTTGCTGCCTGATCTGCTGCAATCAAGTTATCTAAGATTTCCTGAATATCTCCGTTTAATACTTCCTGCAAACGATGGGAAGTAAACTTAATTCTATGATCTGTCACACGTCCTTGTGGGAAGTTATAAGTACGAATCTTTTCTGAACGGTCACCGGTTCCTACCTGACTTCTTCTTGCTTCTGCCTCTGCATCCTGCGCTTCCTGAAGTTTCAGGTCATACAAACGGGAACGAAGTACTTTAAGTGCTTTATCCTTGTTTTTCAACTGGGATTTTTCGTCCTGACATGAAATTACGATACCAGTTGGAATATGTGTCAAACGAACAGCTGAGTCTGTTGTATTTACACACTGTCCACCGTTTCCTGACGCACGGAACACGTCAAATTTACAATCGTTCATATCAATCTCAACATCAACTTCTTCTGCTTCCGGCATAATTGCTACGGTAGCTGTGGATGTATGAATACGTCCGCCAGACTCAGTTACTGGGATACGCTGTACACGATGCACTCCACTTTCATATTTTAATTTAGAA
>CADBNB010000300.1 GCA_902795895.1 uncultured Lachnospiraceae bacterium
AGAATACAGATGTAGAGGCTAGACTTGACTATAATATGTATTCTTTTAACAAAGAGGCAAAACAATTCTGGAAAAACCACGGAATCGTCCTTGGTACAGCGGCTGTGGAGATGAATGGATATGAGTGGAAGAAGAATGGTTGTGCTGACCAGGAGATTATTGTGTATGGAAGAACGGCGGTAATGACTTCGGCGCAATGTGTGCAGAAAAATGTACTTGGTTGTAACAAAACTCCGGGATTCCTTGTTATGAGAGATAAGTTTGACAAGGAATATGCCGGTAGAAATTGCTGCAAATATTGTTATAATCAGATATTTGAGAAAACATGCACATCCCTTCATTCATTTGCTGAAGAAATCATGGAATTGAAACCGGAGGGAATTCGTGTTTCATTATTAGACGAAAATGAAATGCAAACGGAAAAAATATTGACATTTATTGAGCAGAGATTTTTACTTGGAGAGGAAGCAAAGTGTCCTTTTGAAACATTTGAGACTGGACATTTTAGAAAGGGAGTAAGGTAGGTGTAAATTGTGGAACTTATTTTGACAGATTTATCAAGGTATGTGATTGCGTTATTGATGGGAATGTACACATATTGGGGATTTATGGGGTTTGCTGCAAAAAAGAAAACTAGGAATCGCATCATTCGCAGACAACGAAGCCTTATGTATTTGTTCCATTTTGTAGGACATGGGGTGATTTATCTAAATACAGGTGATGTAAAAATATTAGGAATATATATTTGCGAGCTGGCTTATTTTGTGGGAAGTCAGATACTCTTTCAAAAGATTTTTTCGGAAGAGAATATGCCACTTGTGACACAGATACATATGCTGTTTTCTATTAGCCTATCTATGCTTGTTCGTCTGGATTTTGATATTGCCAAGAGACAGTTTGTGTATATGATTATTGGAACTGTTCTGGCAGCAGGCATGCCATGGCTGTTAAAACACATGAAAAATCTGTCAACAGATGGTTGGTTTTACAGTGTTTTGGGCGTGATTATGCTTTTGCTTGTAATGATGTTTGGTACGACAAAATACGGTGCAAAAAACTGGTTGATTATAGGTGGCGTTTCCCTTCAGCCATCGGAGTTTGTTAAAGTTTTGTTTGTATTGTCCTTTGCAGGATTGTTTGCTACAGAAAGTCTGGCGTTTAAAAGCATTTTGAAAATGTCAGCTATGGCAGCAGCATTTGTGGGAGTTTTGGTGCTTGAAAAAGATTTGGGTGGCGCTTTGATTTTCTTTATTTGCTATTTGTTTATGCTATTTGTGGCAACTGGAAAATGGTCATATCTGTTGGAAGGTTTCCTTGCAGGAACCGGAGCATCTATGGTGGCATATTTCTTATTTGGACATGTAAGAACGAGAGTTTTAGCATGGAGAGATCCATGGGGAACCATTGATAATCAAGGATACCAGGTGGCGCAGTCGTTGTTCGCTATTGGAACCGGAGGATGGTTTGGTATGGGGCTCACAGCCGGACTTCCGAAAACTGTGCCAATCAGAGAGAGCGATTTTATTTTTGCAGTAATTTCTGAGGAAATGGGCGCAGTATTTGCTATTTGTATCATTCTTATTTATTTGTGTTGTTTTATATGGATGATTAACATTGCCATGAGAGTAAATGATATGTTTGGTAAATACCTTGTGGTTGGATATAGCGTGATACTGCTGTTTCAAACATTTCTTACCTTGGGAGGTGTCACAAAGTTTATTCCATCCACCGGTGTAACTTTGCCTTTGGTAAGTTATGGAGGAAGTTCTGTGTTAGGTACTATGATTATGTTTGGTGTTTTGATGGGCGTAAATGTAAATGAGCAAAGGATGGTGAATGATAATGCAGGTCAAGTGGCTGAAGAAACAAAAGACTGAAGAACCTGAAAATGTGGTTATGCAGACACAAGATAATATTGTACGAGGCGGAAATCGGGAGATTATTGCAGTTACTTACATTTTTATGGCATTATTTGCTGGATTGTTGGCTTATTTCTTGTATTTTATGATATTGTCTAGAAAAGATGTGATTAACAATTCTTACAATCAGCGACAAAAAGTGCTTGCAGAGCGTACTGTCCGTGGAAAAATATATGCCAGTGATAAAACCGTGCTTGCAGAAACGGTACAAAAAAACGGGAAGGAAACAAGAAATTATCCTTTTGGCAGAGAGTTTTGTCATGTGGTAGGACATTCTACTGAGGGAAAAACAGGAGTAGAATTGATGGAAAATTTCAATTTACTTACTTCGAATGATAATCTTATGACCAATATGCAGAAAATGCTGAATGGCGAAAAGACAATTGGGGATAATGTTGTTACTACACTTGATGTGAAGTTGCAAAAAGTTGCTTATAATGCACTTGGAAATTTCAGAGGTGCTGTGATTGTTTCGGAACCAAAAACAGGAAAAGTGTTGGCGATGGTATCAAAGCCGGATTATGATCCAAATCCTTCGTATCTTAATCCGAATTGGGAAACATTGACGAAAAATAGTGATGACAGCTCGAAGTTGTTAAACCGTGCGACACAAGGATTGTATCCACCAGGGTCCACTTTTAAAATGTTTACTGCGTTGGAATATATGCGGCAACATGAAGATTACAAGAAGTTTTCTTATAGCTGTGTCGGTAAGGAAGTTCAAGATGGATATACGGTCAACTGTTTTATGAATCATGTGCATGGTGTCCAAAGTTTAAAACAGGCATTTGCAAATTCCTGCAATTCCTGCTTTGCGTATCTTGGAACACAGTTGGATGTGAAAAGCTTTCGAAAGGATGCAGACAGCTGGTACTTTAATACGAAATTACCAACTTCTTTTGTGAATAAGCCAAGTAGTTTTGTGTTAAATGGAGAGTCCAACAAGGAAGAAGTAATGCATACTTCCATGGGACAGGGAAAAACACAGATTACTCCACTTCATTTGAATATGTTTACCAATGCGGTTGCAAATGGTGGAAGTATGATGAAATCTTACGTGGTAGACCATTTAGAGAGCAACAATGGGAAAATTGTCAGAACGAATAAACCGAAAAAAGTTGCTACTGTTATAGAGGAGACGGAGGCAGAAAAACTTACCAGTTTCATGAAAGAGGTAGTAAAATCAGGAACTGCAACATCCCTTAGTTATTTATCCTATTCCGTAGCAGGAAAGACGGGATCGGCAGAATACGATTCTACAAAAGCTTCTCACGCATGGTTTACCGGATTTGCCCCTGCCAATGACCCGAAAATCAGTGTTACCGTCATTGTGGAAAGCATGGGTACAGGTAGTGAATATGCAGTACCTATTGCAAAAAAAATCTATCAGGCATATTTGGGAAATTAGATGGTTAGTATTGAAAAAAGCATATAAAAGGAGTATACTAAAACAGAGTTTTAGTGTCTGTTATATTAGGATATTTTTTGATATAACAGTAAGGTATTAGTACACACCAAATTCATATTGCGATGCAATAGGAGACAGGAGGAATTGCGATGGTCGAAGCAACGAGCTGTGGTGGTGTGGTAATTTTCAGGGGAAAAATTTTGTTACTGTATAAAAACTACAAGAATAAGTACGAAGGCTGGGTGTTACCAAAAGGTACGGTAGAAGAGGGCGAGGAGTTCAATGAAACAGCTCTTCGTGAAGTGAAGGAAGAAACAGACGTCACAGCTTCTATCATTAAGTACGTTGGTAAGAGTCAGTACACGTTTAATACTCCACAGGATACAGTAACAAAGAATGTTCATTGGTATTTAATGATGGCTGATAGTTATTATAGTAAACCACAAAGAGAGGAATATTTTTTAGATTCTGGATTTTATAAATTTCATGAGGCATATCACCTTTTGAAATTTTCAAATGAGAAACAGATTCTTGATCGTGCGTACAATG
>CADBNB010000301.1 GCA_902795895.1 uncultured Lachnospiraceae bacterium
ATTTCCAACACTGGTTGCTCCTAACTTATAGGTTTGTTTTTTCTTTTTGTATTTTAAAGTAACTTTCGTCTTTTTAACTGTAATTTTATTCTCTTCCTTGATTGTCTCCAATCCGCCACTCTCATTTGGAGTAATGGTTTCCAAAGTTCCTGTTGCAATGTAGTATGTATCATTTTCAGTAATTGTCATTTCTGCATCCTGAAAATGAACGTGCTTTACATTCTCAGCAAACGAGCCAACTTTCTTTTTTACTGCAACTGAAAGAACCAAAGCATATGATTTTCCAGCCTCAAATGAAGTAAAATTCGTATAACCAAATATTGCGTAAGGATCTTCCATTTTTTCACTACTAATTTCGTAAGTCCTATCTGCTTCACAAACCCATGCGAGATAATTGATTTCCAAGCGGTCATCATGTATTGTCGGAGTGATAAATGGTTCGTCTCCTGCTGCATATCCATCAAAGCCTGGATCAATTTCAATTTCCTCAATCACGTCTGCTGCTTTTGCTGTTCCAAGTGGCACAATGCCCACCACTAAAGCAACAGCCATTCCTAATCCTAACATTTTTTTTACTATTCGCCTCATATTAATTCCCCTTTCTCGTTGGTAAATATTTACATTTCAATTATATCATATAACTATAATTATATCTATTGTCATTTCTGCTTTGCCAAACCTCCTCCAATCTAAACCATTCACAAAAACTTCCGTTGCTTTAGCGACTTGGAACTCACCATGCAAAATTCTCCCCACTTGAAGCAATTTTCTCCCCCTCTCTTACACCTTCTTAAGAGACATGAGAAAAATCTATCAGAAATATACTATTTTTACAAATATATGTAGAAATTATTTCCAAATAATTATATAATTGTTATGAAAAAAATTTAAATGTCCTCTTGAAGTCTATTTGTACAAGAATTTCGAGATAGCTTTTCTTGCGACATAAAGAAGATTCCTAGAGTACATTTCACAAAAAAGGAGAGTATGAACATGAAACACACAAAAAAGTATTTAGCTGCATTTATTGCCGCTTCACTGGTTACTTCACCATTTGGAAGCACCGGCATATTTGTCAGCCACAATGTAACAAATCAAACAACAATTGTCAAAGCTGCTAGTAGCGAGACCTCAGTAAATGATGCAAATGAAGAAGAACAGACAGTTACCATTTACTATTACAGCAGATTAATAAACCCTCATATATATGCTACAACAGATACAGGTGCTTGGTTGGCAGACCATGCATTAAAAATGGAACCAGTAACAAACATGAAGGATTACAATTATAAAATAACACTCAAGTTTTCCAAAGAATTAGGTTCCGGTATAAAATTTTTTATCGCAGGTGAGAACGGCGCAATAGATTTTCCCAATGGAAAAAAATATAGCGTCGGCATCGGTACTTTTGGATTAAAAGATTCTGTCATTACTCCATTAGGTATCAATACCGGAGACATTACATTTACAAAAGACGAAAGCTTTGTCTTTGATTTATATCCTACCAATTTTGGCGTAGAGCCTACTGGTGGAAGTGGTTCCTACTCATACCACCACGGAGTCATTCTTGACGGAACAGAATATTATATCTATAAGGATTTTACAAGCGAAAACTACCTGCCACTTGGTCTTTTCGAGCAACAGGGCTATGGTTTCACAAATAAACTCATCGGAACACACACCTATTTTATTGATGTAAAAGATAATAACACCGGTGAAATCGTTCGTGTAACAAAAGATTATAAAGTTAGCGACATGTACATTGCCGACTTTACTTATAAGTCAACCACTTCCCGTGTAGAAAAAGGTGCTCGTATTAAACTAAATGCAACAGTAAAGGGCGAAGCAACTCACCGCTACAATTCATATTGGTGGTATGTTACAAAAGATGGTGTCAACTACAATGATGATATCGAATACACAAATAACTATGATGCTTCCTGGGTGCCATCAGAAGCCGGTGATTACGAAATAAGATATCAGGTCAACACTTATTTTCAACAATACGACACAAAAACCATTAACGTCCATGTTGATGACAGCGAAGCAAATACATTAGTAATCTACTATCACAATTCAAATTGGTTTAATGATATCAATGTTCACTACAAGGTAGATGGTGGTCACTGGACGAAAACTCCAGGTGAGCAAATGTATCAGGTTTCTTACCTTACAACCAGAAAAGCAATCATCAATCTTGGAACAGCCGAGGGCGCAACTGTCTGCTTCAATAACGGTAAAGGCTCTTGGGATAACAACAACAAGAAAAACTATTACCTTACAAAAGGAAGCTATGAAATTTTTGATGGCGTAGTTACTAAAAGAGAGAAACAGCCAGTAGTTCCAACATTTACACCAATTCCTTCAATTGAGCCAACTACAGCACCAACAGAGACTCCTACTGTTGCCCCTACCGAGGCTCCTACAGAAGCACCTACTGCAGTTCCTACCGTTGTACCTACCGAGGCTCCTACAGTAACACCTACTTTGGTTCCTACTGAGACTCCTGTAGAAAATCAGGCAACTATTTATTATAAACGTGCTGAAAATACATCATGGAAAAACGCATACATTCACTACAAGGTAAATGGTGCATGGACTACATCTCCAGGTGTAAAGATGGAAAAAGTTCAAAACGGTTACTGGAAAATCACTATCAACATGGGTGATGCAACAGAATTGAAAATGTGCTTCAACAACGGAAATGGTACTTGGGACAACAACAATAAAAATAACTATGTTGTCGCTCCAGGAAACTACGAGATTGATCAGACTACAAAAACAATCACTAACTTAGGTTCAGAAACACCAACAACTGTTCCAACTACTGTTCCAACTACTGTTCCTACAGCAGTTCCAACAACCACACCAACTACAGAACCTACTACTGCTCCAACTACTGCACCTACAGAAACTCCAGTGAAAAAGACAGTAACTATTTACTATAAATCATCTTGGAAAACTGTATATATTCATTACAAATTGAATGGAACTTGGACAAAGGTTCCTGGTGTAAAAATGACAAAGGTTCAAGATAATCTTTGGAAATTCACCACAGTCTTAGGTGATGATAATCAGATAACCGCCTGCTTCACAAACGGAACAGGTTCTTGGGATAACAACAACAAGAAAAACTATACACACGGTGAAGGTACTTGGCGTGTAAATATTCCACTCGTCCCAAAAGAAGAGAACTAAGTTTTAACTAACAAAGTCACGCTAGACTAAAATCAAAAATCCTCATTCAAAAAAAATTGAATGAGGATTTTTTTATTCGAATTTTCCCTTTTTTAAATACGAACTGAAAACATAAACATACATTATGCTTAAATTACTATTTCAAAAAATATTCTTTTTTTCCAACTTGCATTATGAATTTGCTCAAGCTGTTTTACAACATTTTGCAAATTTATTTTTTATTTCCTGTACTTTCTTCTCATCTGCGGCTGGTGTAGGATAATATCCCTTTTCGTGCATCATATTAAACACTGTATTTTGAATTTCATGTTCCTGTGCCAAAATCTTTAACATAACATCTCGCACCTCATTATGCACACATTCATTTGAATAGGTGTTATAATTACAAGTCGAAGTTTTTTCCGTTGCCAATGCGTCCCCTAAAATTTCTTTGTCTGTATAACCATTTTCCATATAACTCACTACCCTTTCTAGTTTTGCGATAAAAACTTAAATTAGTTTAAATTTTTCTTTAAACTTCTCCTGCTCTCTCTTCTGCTTAAATTACCCAATCTGTTGATACAACATATCAAAATGCTGCTGATGTTTACTTGCAATTGACTCAAATTCCTGCTTTATTTTCGTATCATTTGTTTGTTGTGCAAGCATTTGAAATTTTTTTACAAGTAATTCTTCCTCTCCAAGTAATTGATTAATTGCTGATAATTCCTTTTCTGATAATTGACTCATAATAATCCTCCATTCCGGCTTTTATTTATTGTTCAGTGACAAATGCATAACCTTTCAATTGCCCCCCAATGCTCTATCCCATGGTGGCAAATTATGAATGTGATATTAAAGCACAAACAAAGCTATGCTTAAATTATTGTTTCAAATTTTTTAAAAAATATTCATTTTCTGATATGACAAATAACAATCTACTTCATAATATAAAATCTTCCTGTTACATTCCAATACTTCCTATTCAAAAATGGCTTCTTTTTATTCAAACTGTAATATAAAATTTTGAAAAAAATATCAAAAAAGCTTTTATTTTACACAAAAATACCTTACACTTCCTAACACTCCCCTGTTTTTCCACATATGTTTGTGACTTCAGCTCCTATCACAGCCGACGCAGCAACTACAAAAATTGTAGGTGTAAATAAGACTATTACTCTTGTAAAGGGTACAGTA
>CADBNB010000302.1 GCA_902795895.1 uncultured Lachnospiraceae bacterium
ACGCCGGAAAACAAAGAGGAGCTTCAAAAGAAGATGACCAAGTTAATCCTTTGCGTGGATATGGAAAACTGGGAAAAGGCAGAAATGTTTATGGATACAGTAAGACAGTTGACAGAAGAAGCACCAAAAGAAGTGAAAACAGCAGTTCTTCGATTGAAGATGGCAGTACAAAAAGCAAATCAGGACAAAGCGGCAGATGCTTATTCGGCATTGGAGTTTGCAGTGCAACATGATGATTTGGGTGGAAATCTGGAACAAAAATAAGGGTATCAAATGAAGTTGAAGAGGATAAAGATGGTAGTATATAGAAAATGTTACTGGTTAGGTGCTAAACAAGGGGTTCGACAATTTAAGTATTATCAGGAACTATTCTATAGACAGATTTGAATCTTCGGAAGGGGGAATACAGATGGGGGAAGAAAAAAAAGATGTGACAAGAATTCTTATTGTGGATGATGTAGAAACAAACCGATTTACCCTTCGTGATATTATTGCCGATATGGGATTTCAGCCCATATTAACAGAAAATGGAGAGCAGGCACTAAAAATTGTGGAACGTTTTCCGTTACAGTTGATTATTTCAGACATTGCCATGCCGGTGATGGACGGATATGAGCTTTGTAAAAGGGTGAAGGCAAATCCGGAAACAAGAGATATTCCTATTATTTTTATCTCGGCATTTGATGATCCGGCGGAAATTGTAAAAGGATTTGAGCTAAAAGGGGAAGATTACATTGTAAAACCTTTTATTCCGGAGGTTGTAAAAGCCCGGGTGCAGGTGCATATACAGGTAGCTGAAAATAAGAAGATCATGCAGGAAATGAACCGAAAGCTGTCAGCTTCCGTAAATGAACAGTTAAAACGAATGGAAGTGGAGAAGCAGAATGCTTTGTATGTACTGCTTCGAATGATTAAAGAGTATCCTTCCTATGATGAGGATGTTATGAAACGTTTGTCAGATAACTGCAAAACCCTTTCCGAAGCATTGCAGTTAACAAATGAGTATGGAAACCAGATATCGGACGGATATATCAATACCATAGAGTTAGCTTCTCAGCTTTGTTATTTAGGACAGGTGGGGAATTCCAGGGAAGAGCTTGACCGTATAAGGGATAGAAAGTGGGCAGATTTGTCCGATGAGGAGAAAGAGTTTAAAAAGCTTCACACCGTTGTGGGAGCGAATATTTTACAGGATGTTTATGAACACAGTTTGAAAAACGATTTTATTCTGATGTCATTACATATAGCAAAATCTCATCATGAAAACTGGGATGGTAGTGGATTTCCAGAGGGACTTAAGGAAAATGAAATACCGTTGTCAGCCCAGATTGTCCATATCTTAAGGGATTATGATGAGCTGGTGAGAAAAGGTTCAGACTTTGACACAGCTATTCAGCAGATGGAACCTGATGCGGGAGTTGTCTATAATCCGGTGATTTTTAATGTATTAAAGAAAATCGGACGACAGATTCGTTAGCACTGGGGGGACATATTTTGAAAAATGAAGAATTTATACGAATTGTCACTTATGTAAAAGACAAATATGGAATCGAACTTAGCAAGAAAAAAGAAATTGTGTATGGAAGATTACAAAACTACATTAGAAATAATGGATACAAAAGTTTTAATGATTATATGAATGCAGTTGAGGCTGATTCATCAGGAGCTTTGGAAAAAAAGCTGGTAGATATGCTTACAACAAACCATACATTTTTTATGCGAGAGTTTGAACATTTTGACTTTTGTAAAACGGTAGTTTTGCCCTATCTTAGACGAAAAGAGAAGGAGAAAAAAGATTTGGCGATATGGTGTGCAGCAGCTTCTTCGGGAGAGGAACCATACACTATTGCCATGCTTTTGGATGATTTTTTCGGATATGAACACAAAGATTGGGATACACAGATTTTGGCTACTGATGTTTCGGTCAAGGTTTTGCAACATGCAGTGAAGGGAATTTATAAAAAAGAGCAGGTAGAACCATTGCCTGACCAATGGAAACGGAAGTATTTTCATCCGTTGCCAGGAGGAGAAAATGTTGTAGTGACCGACGAATTAAAAAAAGAGGTGATATTTCGTCAGTTTAATTTGATGGAACCTTTTACGTTTCGAAGAAAGATGCACATCGTTTTTCTTCGAAATGTGATGATATATTTTGATACAGAAACTAAGAGGGAGATAGTAAAGAAGGTTTACGATGCCATGGAGCCGGGGGGATATTTATTTATCGGTCGGACAGAAACGCTTGACCGTACAGTTGCTCCATTCGATATCGTGCAGCCTTCCGTGTTTCGAAAGAAAGAAGTGTGATTGAATGGGACGAATTAGAGTACTAGTTGTGGAAGACTCGTTAATGTTTCGTGAATTGCTCGTGAAAAACTTAAATGAGCACCCTGAAATTGAAGTTGTGGCGACGGCAAAAGACGCTTTTGAGGCGAGAGATGCCATTATTGAATATAAACCGGATGTTATGACATTGGATATTGAGATGCCGAAAATGTCGGGACTGGATTTCTTAAAGAAGCTGATGCCCCAGTATCCGATGCCGGTTGTGATGATTAGTGCATTGAGTGACAAGGTGTTTGATGCCATGCAGGCAGGTGCTGTAGATTTTGTTGAAAAACCAACAACGAGCAGTCGGGAGGAAATACAGGAATTTATTCAGGTGCATTTACCGGAAAAAATAATGATTGCTTCCAAAGCGAAGCTTCCACATTTGAAAAATCCTTTGTCAAAGAGGATTATAACGGATGAGGATAGGGAAAAGATATTACCGAAAAAGAAACTTTCATCAAAAGATGATTTAATCATTGCCATTGGAGCTTCTACGGGAGGAACAGAAGCTACCACCCATTTATTACAGGGGTTTGACAAGGATGTGCCGGGAATCGTTATTGTACAGCATATGCCGAAAGGTTTTACGCAAATGTACGCCAACCGGTTAAATCAGATTTGTCGTATCGACGTAAAAGAGGCGAAAGCAGGGGATATCGTAATGCCGGGAACTGCGTATATTGCACCCGGAGGAGATTCACATATGGAACTGGTGAAAGTGAATGGAACATATCAGATTTCCATAAAAAAAGCACCGAAAGTAAACGGGCATTGCCCGTCGGTAGAAGTACTGTTTCGATCGGTGGCAAAAGCAGCAAAAGATAAAGCAATCGGAATTATTCTCACCGGAATGGGAGGCGATGGTGCAGAAGGATTGTTGGAGATGAGAAAGGCAGGAGCAAGAACTATCGGACAGGACGAGAAAAGTTGTGTTGTCTATGGTATGCCAAAGGTTGCTTATGAAATAGGAGCAGTGGAATATCAGGAAACTATTATGGATATTTCAAAAAAAACGTATCAATTATTACATAAAATGTGAGGTGTAGAGTTATGAAGATTTTATTAGCGGAAGATGATTATGTAACGAGAAAGGCAATGGATAGTTTTCTATCCAAATATGGTGACTGTGATGTTACCGTGGATGGTATGGAAGCAGTTGACGCATTTATGTTAGCGTTGGAAGAGGGAGAACCTTATGACTTGGTTTGTCTTGATATTATGATGCCGGTTATGGATGGATATCAGGCACTTATGGGAATTCGAAATCTTGAAAAAGAGAGAAATATCCCAAAAGAAGATCAGGCAAAGATTATTATGACCACAGCGTTAAATGATGAGAAAAACGTAAAGATGGCATTTGAATTAGGATGTACCATCTACTCTGGTAAGCCAATCGATCAGGTAAGATTTGAACAGGCGCTCAAAAAATTAGGACTTGTAAAGTAGGGAGAGCCTTTAAAGTAAAAAGGTAAAGGGGGAAGAGAGCATGGGAGATGATTTTAACACCGAGGGAATGCTCGATATGTACCTGTTTGAAAATGGACAGTTGTTAGAGCGTTTGCAGGAAATCGTGTTGGAACAAAAGGATGCGGATGGATTTGACGAAGAAAGTATGAATGAAATCTTTAGAACCATGCATACCATCAAAGGTTCATCCGGTGTCATGATGTTCGAAGACATTACTGCATTATCTCATAAATTAGAAGACGTATTTTATTATTTGCGGGAATCACATCCGGAAAATGTACCACATATGGAACTGGTGTCTTACGTGCTTGATGTGGCGGATTTTATCACGGAAGAGATGGATAAACTGCAAAATGGCGAGGCTGCAGATGGAAAGGCTGATGAGCTAATTGCAAAGTTAGATAAGTTTTTGGCGTCTATCAAGGGAGAGACGAAAAAGCAAAAAGAAAAAGTTATCCAGTCAAATGTTCATGAGGAGCCGACACAGTTTTATCTGGCACCTATGTATACAGAAGCAAGTCATTTCTTTAAGATTTATCTGACATACAGTCAGGGAACGGAAATGGCAAATGTCCATGCCTATAAAGTGGTATATGCGTTAAAGGAATTTGCGGAAGATTTGCTTTATGAGCCGGAAGATATCATTACAAATGAAAAAAGTGCAGATGAGATTATGGAAAGCGGTTTCAAAATCCTTTTGCAGGCACAGTGTACACGGGAAAAAATAGAAGAAATCATTCAGGTTGGATATGAACTGGAAAAAGTAGATATTCATGAATGTACTGCCTTAGAGTTTGGGCGCGGTTTTGACGGATTTGGTTCGGAAATCTGTATCAACTTAGAGGAAGCTGCGGAAGGAGAAAATGCCATTATTGGTGCACCAACTGAGGAAACACCTGAGTTGAAGGAAGAAAAACCAATTGCACCCGGAGATTTCGTTATCGAGTCCAAAGGACCAGGTAAGCAGAAGAAACTGGCGAAGGATAAAGCGAAAAAGCAGGAAAAAGCAGCATTTATCAGCGTAGATGTAAAGAAGATGGATATGCTGATGGATTTGATTGGCGAACTTGTTATTGCAGAGTCCGTGGTGCTTCAAAATCCGGATTTAAAAGTGCCGGGATTGAAACTTGATAATTTCAACAAGGCAGCAGGACAGATGAGTAAGATTTCCACAGATTTACAAAATGTAATCATGAGTATGCGAATGGTGCCACTGACTAACACTTTCCAAAAGATGAATCGTATCGTATTTGACGCATCGAGAAAACTTGGAAAAGATGTAGAGTTTGAGATGGTTGGTGAGCATACGGAAGTGGATAAAAACATTATTGAGCATATTTCTGATCCATTGATGCATCTTGTAAGAAATGCGGTTGACCACGGTATCGAAACCAATGAAGAACGAGAACAGAGTGGTAAGATAGAGAAAGGAAAGATTACCCTTTCTGCCAAGACAGAATCGGGAAAAGTATGGATTTCCGTTACGGACAATGGTGCCGGTCTTGACCGAAAGAAGATTCTTAATAAAGCGAGAAAGCAGGGGCTTTTGGATTATACGAGAGATGAGGCTTCTTACTCTGATAAAGAAGTATTCCAGTTTATCACGTTGCCGGGATTTTCTACCAATGAAAAAGTTACGGAATTATCCGGTCGAGGTGTTGGAATGGACGTAGTTGTTGCCAATCTTCAAAATATCGGTGGTGCATTGGAAATCGAGAGTATCAGCGGTTTTGGAAGTACTATGTGTATGAAGATACCATTAACTCTTGCCATTATTGACGGAATTGTCATGGAAGTAGGAAAATCATCCTTTGTTATAGAGACAAGCATGGTAAAAGAATTTGTTGGTATTCGGGATAATCACCTGATTAAGGATCCGGATGGCAAAGAATTTATCATGATCAGAGGAGAAGGTTATCCGGTTCTTCGAGTGGGAGAATGGTACGGTATGAAAAACTACAAGGCTGATGTGGAAGACGGTATGTTGGTAATCGTGGAAGTCGAAAAACAAATTGTGTGCTTATTAGTGGATAGTCTGGTAGGAAAACAGGAAATCGTTGTAAAGCCTATTCCTGACTATGTTAAGAAAGTAAAAGGATTATCCGGATGTACACAGTTAGGTGACGGTAGTATTGCTCTGATTTTAGATGCAGCCGGTTTGGTTGAATAGGAAAATAGTTGATGGTTGCGAGGTATTCGCTAATCAGTGACGGAAGAGGAGGTCATTATGGAAGAGTTAGAGGAATTTATCCAGGAACAACAAAGAGATAAATATGTGACGTTTCAATCGGGCACTGAGTTTTTCGGCATCAAAATCCAATACGTAAATGAAATTATCGTATGTCAGGACATTACGGAAATACCGGAATGTGAGGACTATATCAAAGGCTTGATAAATCTTAGAGGAAAGATTGTTCCGGTAGTGGATGTCCGGCTTCGATTTGGGCAGGAGCCAATCGATTATAATGAGCGTACCTGTATCATTGTATTAAATGTTGCTGAAAATGTGGTGGGACTTATTGTGGAACAGATTGCGGAGGTTGTTGAAATCAACGATGAAAATATTTTACCTGCTCCATCCATTGGAAAAGCGTCAAAAGCACATCATGTGTTTGTTCAAAATATTGGTAAAGTAGGGGATCAGGTAAAGCTATTACTGGATCCTGAAAAATTGCTAAATGATGAAGATTTGTCGGTAATTGAGCAGGTTACAGGTTAATCTTGGTGTAATTCAATGTACAACCAAGATGGAGCCTATTGTAAATTTAGGAATGTAGGGATGTTCTCTCGGCATCTCCTTTATTCAATAATTTCGGCTATATTTTCCTTGGATGTTCTCCATTTCCTCGTCGTACACACCGTGTACGCACTGCGGGAAT
>CADBNB010000303.1 GCA_902795895.1 uncultured Lachnospiraceae bacterium
CATTTGACATAGCCTCACACCTAACCTCCCTCCAGTTGTGTATTGTGCCTATACAACTGTTTGGGTATTTTTTGAATAGCACTATTAAGATTATAACAGATATTTCTATTCTGTCAAGACACTTTTTTTGATTTTCTGTTACTGACACTTTTTTGAATTTAAATATATTATTTATGTTGTTGTCAGTAAATTGGCATGTGTTCTTCCTTTATTGTCTCATCATGGTTTGACTCTCTTCTGGAGTCTCTTTCATAATTCGGTTAAAATCTGAAGTAAACTGTTTCAATTCTTCCTGTTCATCAATTGACAACTCATTTATATTTACAAGTCCTATAAGTCTCGAAACACTCATATATAATTTAACCTTAACTTTGCGTACACTCTTTCTTATTTTGATTTCTCTAAGTGAACATTTCAACGCACTTTCATAATCTCCCAGTCGATAATAATCCACTGCCATTGCCGCATAAGAACGGGCCACTAAAATATGCATTTCTCCATGCAATTTCTTTCTGATTGCAAAACTCTTTTGATCATATTCCAATGCTTCTGCCACCCATTCATTGTCTTTTAATATGATGGCAAGTTCATAATAAAAATCACTTTTTTGTTCTGCATTCATTTCTTCTTTTGCAATTTTTTTTGCCTGTTCCAACCATTCCATTGCCATGCGCTTATCACCGCTTCTGGTGCTAATGTTCGCCAGTAATAAATAATTTTCCACCAATGGAATATGATTTTCTCCATACTTGTGTTCCTTAATCTTTATTCCTGTCATTACGTACTCTGATGCTTTTCGGAATTCACAAGCTTTAGCATATACTTTTGCAATATCACAATGAATATTGATGTCCGGAACAGAACTAATTTTAGAGTAACTGGCTAAAGCCTTATCATACCGTTCCTCTAAATAATAAACTTCGCCTAATCTTTGAACAATACCATAGTAATCTTTTAACTCATTTGCAATAATATCATTCACCTTCGCATCAGACATTCCCGAATCCACATCTGACTCTGATTTCAAAAATTCAATTTTTTCATTTTGTAATTGTGATGCATGAATAAGCATTCCTTCAGCCATGGAATATCGTTTGTACCATTTTGACTGTGCATGTGCTACCGCAACTAAAAGTTTCACACATCTATTATTTTCTGCATTTAGCAACGCAAAGGCTTTTTCTGATAACACGAGTAAAAAGTCAATATCGTCAATCGATGTATCATCATCCATGAGTTCTTCAGCCATCTTAGAAATAAAATACTCACAATTTTCCCACGTAGGCTTTAAAATATTAACCACAGTTTCCGTAATCATCGGATGCAATGTCACCACATCCAATTCAATTTGCTTAATCCAACTACTTCTTAATAATTTCAAAACCGTCGCATGAGCGCCCGGTCTTAATTTCTTTACCAAATCTTCTTTTTTGATACCAGTGTATGGAACAAAACATAGCGCACGAAGTACTTCCTTTTCCATTTCCGGCATTTTTTCAATATTAAAAACAATAGAAATTACTTTTTCAATATCAGATAAAGTAAAACTACCATCACTATAATTAATGGCATAATCCCTCAACAATTCAACAACTTCAGCCAGTGAAACGGCTTGTTCCGTCATATATTTTGCAATCCATTCTACTGCCAATGTATGACCACCAAGTCTTATGATAATTTCCTTAATAAACGCTTCTTCCTGTTCATCCATAGGTAAATAATAATGTGTAAAAAGTTTTAAAATATCCTCATAATTATCCAACGCCCCCAAAGGAACAATTGCTTTCGTCTTTGAAGAATAATCCTTTCTGGTTGTAATGATTTTCTTGCAATCCAGCGCTAACAGTTCCCCTATGTTTTCATCCTCATCTGAATTGTAATTATCAATCACTAATAAAATGTTCGGATTTACAATTTGCTGCAAAGCCTGCATTTTTCGTTTATAATACTCTTCCTCTGTCTCAAGATTATACTCATCATAACGTCGTCTTGACATGTTTGTTATTGGCATCTCCACATCACTAGCAATGACTGAACAAACATCCGAAAAACAATTTGCAAATACGATAACTTCATAATTTGCACGTTCCAATAGTGCATATTGTGCGGCTAATCCGCTTTTTCCTACGCCGCCAATTCCCTGTATAAAAACATTTTTCTCCCCTTGCTGAAACAAAGCATGAATTTGGTTTAGTTCTTTCTTTCTCCCAAAAAAGCATTCCGGTTTTTCAGGCATACGCCATTTCAAAACTATGTCCTTATCCATAGAACTCCCCTCTTCCTCATGTATTATGATAAGTTTAGGCTAAGTTGAATTTCTTCCTCTGCCTCCTGCTTAAAACTATCTAATTTATCCTGATTTAAAATTGGTAATTCATCCAATGAACCAATTCCAAAACTTCTCAAAAACTGCTCCGATGTTCCGAACATAATCGGTCTGCCCGGTGCATCCAATCTCCCCACTTCTTCTACCAACTCATACTCAACCAGTTTGTTTACAGCATGATCGCTCTTCACACCTCGTATTGCTTCAATCTCAATCTTTGTAATTGGCTGTTTATATGCAATAATTGACAAAGTTTCCAAAAGTACATCTGTTAATACGCATTTTTTAGGAATATGAGCAATACGCACCAACGAATCATACATCTCAACTTTTGTACACATTTGAAAAGCTCCATCAAGCTCAACAATCTGTATTCCCCGATCTTCCTCATCATATTTATCCATCATATTTCGAATGATTTTTCTAGTCGTATCCACATCATGTCCAATCGCTGCTGCAATTCGTTCAACTTCAACCGCTTCACCCATAGTAAAGAGTATTGCTTCAATCGAAGCCTCCAAGCGCTTTATTTCCACTTCCTGAACCTCCATCTTATTCCCAATCCGATAAATCGGCTTCCTTTCCTGTAAATACAATCTGAATGTCATCAAAAATGTCATCCTGCTCTACTGTAATCACACTTATTTTCATTAACTCTAAAATGCCCAAAAAAGTAACAATAATCTGAACTTTTGAACTTTGCTGTTCTAATAACTGTCTAAATGAAAAATTTTTGTTTTCCTTTGCATAATTCTGAATAAAAATCATCCGGTCTGAAAGCGTAACTTCCTCTTTTTTAATCTCTCCAAATTTGCTTCGGATTGGATCCTGCTTTTCTACCTGACGTCTCATTACGGCATTAAAAATACTCTGAAGCTTAGCCAATGTCACATCAGCCATCAATGCATCCACATCTACCTTCTCTTTGTGATTTTTTATTTCATCCGGAATGGTTGCGCCCTTATACAATACTTTTTCTGCGTCAATCTGACGATCCTTCAATGCCAAAGACATATACTTATACATCTTATATTCCAGTAAACGCTCCACCAATTCCTGTCTTGGATCTTCTTCCTCCTGTTTTGTTTCATCCCTTGGCAATAACATTTTCGACTTTATCTTTACTAATGTCGCAGCCATAACCAAAAACTCACTCATAACATCCATATCTTTCGTGTCCATATTACGGATGTATTCCATATACTGCTCTGTAATCAAAACAATCGGAATATCATATATATCCAATTTGTTTTTATCAATCAAAAACAATAGCAAATCCAGCGGTCCTTCAAACACTTCCAACTTCACCGGTATTCCCATGTCATCCTCCTGCATTTCATAAATGTTTTCTCGTTTTTTTTTAGAAAACATCATATGCCCTATAGGCACATATACCTATGTTTTATTCTACTCGCAATTCAACCATTTCGCAAGTCTTTCCTAACGAAATCTTACAACCGATATCTCCGGTTTATTAAATAAACGAAGTTTTATTGTATGCACTCCCAATCCTCTGGATAAAATCATAGTAGAATCCTTTTCCGTAAACTTTCCAAAATCATATTTTGGAAACAATTCAAAAGTGGTGGATATCACACCACCAATCCAAGGTAGTATCACAACACCGCCATGAACGTGTCCCGAAAACACTAAATTTGCCCCCCATGTTGCATAAATCGGAAAATAATTAGGATTGTGGGCAATCAGGATTTCATAAATATCTTCTTTTTCACCAAGCAGTTCCACCATAATTTTTTCTTCAAATTCTACCCGTTCATAAAACTTAGCAAAATATTTTTTTTGTAAATGTAATCCGGATATTTTTATTATTTCATTGTCTTTTGCAATATAAGCGGAAGAATTTGCCAAATACGTTACCCCTGTTTTATTAACCGCTTCCAAAAATTCTTTAAACGGTTCTTCCACTTCTCTTTCCAACTTTTCTTCATGATTTCCCGGAGCATAATACACCGGACAAATCTTCACTAACTCCTCCAATAAAGTAAGCATCTTTTCAGCTTTTACTTCTTCCCCTTTAACAAGCAAATCACCGGCAATCACAATAAAAGACGGATGTTCCTTTTTGATACGTTCTAACAATCTGTGATTTCCTGCCCCAAATTCCTGTTGATGCACATCCGACAACATAACAATGGTGCAATCTTTAAAAGCTTCCGGTAACCCCTTTTTTGTAACAGTATAATATTCTGTTGTAATTGCATGGTTATAGTAGGCACATAATAAAACCATAAGCAATAGACCTATCCCAGCAATTCCAACAATCCAAATAACTATCAACAATTTCAACCTCACTATTTCATAACTTTATATAATGCCTCATGCAATCGATTGATATCAATCGGTTTTGCTACATGACCATTCATTCCACATTCGATAGATTTTCTTGTATCTTCATCAAACGCATTTGCCGATAAGGCAATAATTGGTACAGTTCTTGCGTCCGCTTTATCAGAGGTACGAATGCATCTGGTTGCCTCTATACCATCCATGACAGGCATTCTTATATCCATGAGAATACAGTCAAAATGGCCATCTTCTGTCTGTTCAAACACTTTCAATGCTTCCACTCCATTTCTGGCAATTTCCACTTCACAACCATCCATTTCCAAAAGTGTTTCCGCAATCTCAGCATTTAACTCATTATCCTCTACAACCAAAATTCTCTTGCC